>NZ_JABERK010000091.1:0-14829 GCF_013004315.1 Acinetobacter sp. ANC 5378 | reverse complement strand
GGTAAAAACTGGTCGAGGTACGCCAACCAAGCGTTTAAATTCAGAATCTGAAAAACGGTTTAAGTTCTGATATCTCATGAAACTTAGATTGAGGTGGTTTTTACTTTCGCAAGAGGTCTAATGTATGACAGTCCATAAACCCTGCTAAATATTAGATATTGGCGGGGTTTTTATTTTTATATTCCAGCTAGAGGTGTAAGCTATACGAGCTAAAAGATTTACCGTTCTATGCAGATGAGCTTGCAAAATTTCAGTGCGTAAGTTGTTCAGGTTTTAAGCACTATATAAGATGATGATTATTGATAAAGTCAGGATTGAGCTTAATCCACTAGACGAACTGCTTCATCATGAGAGACCTGAACTTGTATTAGGATTAGATGTGGTGGCTTGAATCAAAGCTACTGTGATGTAATTGAGCGTAAAAGTGGCTTGTTAATGAAAATAATATTTCTAATCTGTTTTTCTGTATAAGCTAATTTATTACCTGTAGGCATAAGTTTATCCTCCTAAAACTAACCAGTTATCTTTACAATTTTAAATCAAGTAAGAGAAACTTAGCAGGCATAATTCATGCTCAGGATGTATCATAGATTACTGAAAAAGAGAGATTTTTAGGCAGTATACAAATTTTGAAATAATTGAATTTTGAAAAAAATTCTACAAAGTTGCACTACTCATCAGTCTTTTAGCTATAACTCAATATCACTCTTTATTTTTAACTTATTGAAAATACATCTGTTTATATATCTATGCTCTCATTACCCATCCAACATAAACTGGCAGGATTCTACTTTTTCTACTATTCAATAGTCGGAACTTTCATGCCTTTTTGGAGCCTTTATCTTGAAGATCAGGGCTTTAATTATCAAGAAATCGGGCTTTTATCTTCCATCGCGATTGTGACACGGTTTTTTGCACCGTTTATTTGGGGATGGATTGCCGATAAATCTGGCAAAAGAATGCTGTTGGTGCGTATTGCAACCTGGATGGAGGCTTGTATTTGGTTCATGATTTTCCTGATTCCAAATACTTTCCAATCTGTCGCTTTACTCATGCTTATTTTTAGTTTTTTTCAAAATGCAATTTTAGCGCAATTTGAAGGGGTGACTTTATTCTGGTTAGGTGAAAAACGAACTCAATTGTATGGCAAAGTGAGAAAGTGGGGTTCGATCGGCTTTATTGTCGGTGTTTTTGGCATCGGCGCTTTATTGGAAGCTGTTCCAATTTCAATGTTACCGGCCATGTTGCTGTGTATTGCGTTTCTGGCTTTTATTTGGTCCTTTAGCATTAAAGAACCGACTGCAGCACCGCACGCACAGCAGCAATTAGAACCACTGTTACCGATATTAAAACGACCGGTCGTGGCTGCATTTTTTGCCATTGAATTTGTGTTGTTGTTTTCCCATGCACCATTTTATAGTTTCTATAGTAACTACTTGCATCAAGTGGGTTTTAGTACTACTGAAATCGGCTTTTTATGGTCGGTTGGCGTGATTGCTGAAATTATCATGTTCGCTTTTGCCAATATGTTCTTAACTCGATTTTCTTGGCGTAGTCTGGTTAGCCTGTGTCTGGTTCTGACCGGAGCAAGATGGATTGTGGTTGGTCTATTACCCAATTCATTTATTGCGCAGTTTTTAGCACAAACCATTCATGCTTTTAGTTTTGGCTTGTTTCATATGATTGCCATGCGCATTATTTTTCAGAATTTTTCAATGGGGCAACAAGGTCGTGGGCAAGCGATGTATAGCACCATGTGGGGTTTGGGTGTAGCTATAGGTAGTATCTTGGCAGGGAGATATTGGCAACTGATCTCTGGCGAGATGGTTTTTATTATTGCAGGGCTTTCAACTTTAGTGGGCTTGCTGTTTGTGCGATGGCTACCGAAACAGATCCAACAAGCCTAAAAGTAAAAGCCCGAATATTATGTGCCTATTTTACAATTGGATATCACTATACCGATTAAACCAAGGCTGGGCTTGTTCAAGTTGAGCTGCTAGTTGAAGTAACAAGTCTTCACGGGCAAAAGGTGCAATAAACTGTGAACCTAAAGGCAGGTTATCTTGATTCCAGTAGAGCGGAACAGACATTGCAGGAAGACCGGTAATATTGGCCAACTGGGTAAAGGGAACCCATTTTAGATTTTCTTTGACAATTTGATCGACTAATTTTCCTTGAGCCAGTAAATGGGCTTTTCGAAGTTTTAATAGGCTTTTCAAAATCGGTTTTTGCCAGTTGGGGATCTTGATTTCACCATTTTTAGGTGCGACAGTGGCGGTTGCAGGGGTTAAATATAAGTCATAGCGATCAAAAAAATGATTCATTTTCGTAGCATAAATGCCCCAGTTATTCAGGTTGTGAATATACTCGATTGCCGTGGTTTGCCCACCGAAGGCAGCAAGTGCCAGTGAATCCAGTTCAAAATCACTATCTTTTGCCTGATGTTGTTGTTTAATTTGGTCAAGGATATAAGAAAACTGACTGAACCAGGTGGTTATAAAATCTTTGGCTAAAGCCATGCCGTTAATTGGTGGCGTATCTTCCACCACAGTATGACCTAATGACTCCAATAATTTCGCTGTATGGTGAACTGCAGCAATCGCATCTTTAGAAACATGGGTGCCAATAGGTGAATGGGTACTAAAAGCGATTTTTAATTTTTTAGGCGGATGTTGCATGGCATCTAAATAGCTGCTTTGAGGATGTTCAATTTTAAACAATGAGCTATGTTCAGCGCCGTGGGTCGCATCCAGCATTGCTGCACTATCGCGTACCGTTTTTGCGAGTATGTGTTGGATAGCGGCTCCATGCATAGCTTCACTCATTTGTGGACCCCAAGGGGTACGTCCACGGCTCGGTTTTAATCCAAATAAGCCACAGTACGATGCTGGAATACGAATAGAACCACCGCCATCTCCAGCCCCGGCAATCGGAACAATCCCTGCGGCAACAGCAGATGCGGAACCACCTGAAGATCCGCCACTATTGTGTTTTAAATTCCAAGGGTTGTGACAGGTTCCCCAGGCATCAGGCTCGGTAATTCCTTTAATGCCGAATTCTGGGGTGTTGGTACGCCCAAAGGTAACAATACCTGCATTTTCCCAACGATTGACAATTTCAGAATTATGTTCAGAAATATGATTGATGCGTTTTAAGCCTTTACAGCCATATGAAGTAGGGTAGCCAGCATATTCTTGAAATAAGTCTTTCACTAAAAAAGGCACACCGGCAAAAGGACCAGTTAATTCTTGCTGAGTACGTTTCTGTGCATGGTCATGCATTGGAATAATAATGGCATTTAATTTTGGATTGGTATGGGTTGCACGTTCCAATGCTAAATTCAGTAATTCGGAAGATGAAACTTCTTTGTTTGCAACCAATTCGGCCAATCCTAACCCATCATATTGTAGATATTCAGAAAGATTCATTAAGATCCTTGTTTTGTTTTTGATATGAACTTTAGTTGTTGTAATGGATTTTATATCAAGAAGCAATACTGGCCCGATTTATCCCGAAGTTTTTGATTGATAAAGTGTTTGATCAACTTTGATAATTAGAAAAACGTTGGCTTGTTGTTGTATAGAAGGGTATTTAGATGAGCCAATCCGTGTTTACAAAGGGTAGAATAATATAGCCTAAGCGTTAAAAATTTAATTTTCTATCCAAAAAATAAAATAGCAATATTTTGATCATGAGTAAAAATATAGGATGTGGTTAGAGGTCATATGAAGTAGATCATTGTTATTCAAATTTATAATCAATAATTTAATATTCTCAAGTCACCATCTTGCTGTTTTTCAGATAAAAATGAGTGAATATATTGTTGTAATATGGTGATAAATACTGGTTTTTCATAAAAATATGCTAAGTTATAGAGAGAGAATTTTAGCCTTGAACTTCTGTATGAAAAACGCATATCTAACAATTTTACTTATATTATGCTCATCCGTAACGATGGCAAATGACAATAAAGCAGTTGTGGCAACAGAAGCTGACGCAACTGAAACAGAAAGTTCAAATACTATTCGTGTCATAACTCGTCCCGAAATTGTGGGTTTATGGGGAATGCAAGTTGCCAATAATAAAAAATGTATTGAATATTATAATTTTAAAAGTAATAACAATGTCATTATAAAAAGTGGGCAAGAGTGGTCATCAGGTATTTATGACTATCAGCAATCCCAGGAGGAACGTACTTTGTTACCTGCACTGGTTTTGCAGGTAAAGTATGACAATAATGAAAAAGATTGCTCGGGTCTTCAAGAAGATCAAACAGGCGAGATTTCCCAGTATTTTGTGCAGTGGAAAAATCCATCGACCATTAACTTTTGTAGTAATGAAAAAGCAGAACAATGTTTTGCGACATTACGCCGTGTTTTACCTTAATCGCTAAAAATCAAGTTATAAAATTCAGATATAAAAAAACCGCTCTTAATGAGCGGTTTTTTTATTTAAGAAGTCCGCATTAAGAAGCTTCTTTTTGCTGACCTTCTAATTTTTGCAGCAAATGCTTTTCAAGATAATGAATATCCATAGCTTGATCGCAGAAATTCTCATCTTCCAGAATTAAATCCCTATGTAAAGGAATATTGGTCTTAACTCCAGTTAAGATCATTTCTTCTAATGCTTGTTTCATACGCGCAATACAAGTTTTACGATCTTTACCATGTGCAATGAGTTTTGCAATCATTGAGTCATAGTAAGGTGGAATGCTATAGCCTTGATAGATATGCGAATCTAAGCGAATACCCGCACCACCTGGAGCATAATAATGCTCAATTTTCCCAGGAGATGGCAGGAAGTTGCTTGGATCTTCCGCATTAATACGGCATTCCATCGCATGACCATGACATTCAACATCAGCTTGTTCAATGTTAAGACCCAGACCGCCCGCAATCAGCAGTTGCTGTTCAATAATGTCGATACCAGTCACCATTTCTGTTACTGGATGCTCAACCTGAACACGGGTATTCATTTCAATGAAGAAGAATTCATCATCTTCAAACAAGAACTCGAATGTACCAGCACCACGGTATTGCATAAGTTTACACGCATTGACACATGCTTCTAAAATATCAGCGCGTGCCTGTTCCGGTAAGCCTGGAGCAGGTGCTTCTTCTAATACTTTTTGATGGCGACGTTGTAAAGAACAGTCGCGATCGTACAAGTGAATTGCATGACCATTACCATCTGCCAAAACCTGCACTTCAACATGGCGAGGTTTTTGCAGGAAACGTTCCATATAGACGGTATCATCACCGAACCACATTTCTGCATCACGCTGGGCAGCCTGAACGGATTCAAGCAAGGTATCGACGCGTTCAACAATACGCATACCACGACCACCACCACCTGATGCCGCTTTAACAATCAGCGGAAAGCCAATTTCTTTTGCTTCAGCAAGGGCATTGTGAATGGTTACAGCATGGTCACAACCTGGAACGGTTGGTACACCAGCTTTTTTCATTGCAATAATGGCAGAAACTTTGTTCCCCATTAAGCGAATATGTTCTGGACGTGGGCCAATGAAGATAAAACCGGAATTTTCGACAATTTCCGCAAATTCGGCATTTTCAGACAAGAAGCCATAACCCGGATGGATGGCATCTGCACCAGTGATTTCAGCAGCAGTAATAATGGCTGGAATATTCAAATAGCTTTCACTACTTGCACCCGGACCAATACACACTGCTTCATCCACAAAGCGAAGGTGCATGAGGTCTTTATCGGCATCGGAATAAATACCAACCGTTTTAATTCCTAAAGTTTTGCAAGCGCGGGTGATGCGTAAAGCAATTTCACCACGGTTTGCAATTAACACCTTTTGCAACATTATAAATCCCCGTGGTTTTACGCGCGATAGCGGAAAAGTGGTTGACCAAACTGAATGACTTCACCATTTTTAACCAGAATTTCTTCAACCACACCGCTTTGAGTTGCTTCAATCGGGTTCATGATTTTCATGGCTTCAATGATGCCTAAAGTGTCGCCTGCAGAGATGGTTTGACCCACTTTAACAAATGGTGCTTCGCCAGGGCTTTGTGCAGCATAGAACACACCAACCATTGGTGAAGTTTCTACAGCGCCACGTGGCGTTTTTGCAACAGGTGCTGCTACAGCAGTAGGCATGGTTGGAACACCTGCTGCAACCACTGGATTGCGACGAGTTAAGGCGATGGATTGATCACCCTCTTTAACTTCTATCGCTTGTAAGTCAGATTCAATCATCAGGTCGATGAGTTTCTTGATTTTACGGATATCCATGAGACAGTATTCCTAATTATGATTGCGTAGAAAGTTGAATTTTTTCGATGGCATAATCCAGTGCTGCGGCATAGCCTTGAGCACCTAAACCGCAAATTACGCCAACGGCTTTATCGGATAAATATGAATGATGTCTAAATGCTTCACGAGCATGCACATTCGACAAATGAACCTCAATAAAAGGGATTGCGACACCAAGAAGGGCATCGCGTACTGCAACAGAAGTATGTGTCAATGCTGCAGGATTAATAATGATGAACTGTACGCCTTCTTGCTGGGCTTGATGAATTCGGTCTACAATTGCACCTTCCCAGTTACTTTGGAAAGTGTCTAACGAAAGAGATGAATTTTGAGCTTGAGCGATGAGCTTCTTGTTAATATCTTCTAGGGTGAGATACCCGTAAACTTCAGGTTCTCGCTTTCCTAACAAATTTAGATTCGGTCCATGAATAACCAAAATGGTCGAGCTCATTCAGCTTGCTCCAATTATAAGTTTGCAATTTTACCTTGCAAGATGTCAGCAAAGTTTGCGTATTATGGCATATATTTCCACATTCTTATTATGAACTGTTTGAATCAATGCGGAAGCTATGTGTCAAAACTGAGCTATATAATGGAAACTTTGCAAGGAATTGGCAATGTTAAAAAATGACATTTTTTATAATTATTACTATTTTTTACATTGTAAACTGAATTGACCAAAACAGCTCATTTATTTCATTTATTTTCTGTAACAGCCATTGCTGAATCATGAATGGTCAGAAGTTCTTGCCAACAGGTCGTGTAACGTGGAGACCGGTGATGTTGTTTCATTTGCCATGCTTGACTGGCGGAATGGTAACCGACTTGTATGCAATCGGCGCCGTAGCGTTGCTTCATTTCTAATAAGGTTTGCATCAAATTATCACGCTGTTGAATCAGTTCTAATGGCTGCCATAAGTCATGAATATGCTGTTGTTTGGAATGCAGTGCAGTAAGCATAACTTCAACTTTGATATACTTTTTATTTTCTTTAAATAAAACATCTATTTGCTTTAAGGCTGCGTGATTTAAAGTGAGTAAATCATCAGTTGCATATTCCAGACCTAATGCATGGGAAGTGCTCTTTTTATAGGGTGGGTTGGGTATTTTTTCATACAGCGCAACATGCATACACGCACAAAGTTGCTGTTGTGCGGTTAAGCGTTTATAGGCACGGTTTACATGGAAAGTAACAGCTTGTTTTATGATGGACTTTTCGCTTAAAGCTGAAGCAAAGCTGCGGGAGGACAGGATTCTTTTTGAAGGGATTGCAGGGTCATCCAGGGCAATACAGGATTGACCTTTTAGCTCACGAATGGTGCGTGCAATGACCACCGAGAACTGCTTGGCCAGATGAGGTTCATTGGCAAAAGTTAAGTCATAGCTATTATAAATTTCATAATCTTGAAGTTGTTTGCTGATTTTGCGACCAATACCCCAAACATCTGCTACAGGTGTTTCTTGAAGCAAGCTCTCATAACTGCATAAATCTAAATTAGGTAAAAAGCACAGTGACTTAAAACCGGTTCTTTTTTTCGCAAAATGATTCGCCAGTTTTGCTTGGGTTTTGGTCGCGCCAACTCCAATACAACAGGGTAGGCCAATCCATTGATCAATGGTTCGAATCAAATCACGGCAATATTGTTCAATATCCAGATTTTTCGCATAAGGCGTTAACCGGATAAAGCATTCATCTATTGAATAAGGTTCCAGATCATCTATATGGAAGTATTGCTCCAGGATTAAAAAGAAGCGCCGTGACATATCTCCATATAAAGCATAATTACTTGAAAATACTTTTACACCCGCCTGCAAAGCCTCTTTCTCAATTTCGTACCATGGAATCGCCATGCCAATGTTTAAAGCCTTGGCTTCATTACTGCGGGAAACCACACAACCATCGTTGTTGGAAAGTACAACCACAGGTTTTCCATTCAGCTGCGGATTAAATACACGTTCACAGCTCACATAGCAGTTATTAATATCTATTAAAGCAAACAGTTGTTGTTTCATTATTTTTAATCTTGATTTTGTAACGTTATCAAGTTGAGAATAAAGCGATGTTTAAAAAAACTCAAATTAAAAAATTGTGAATAATCAATAGGGCATCAGATGAGGAGGTTTAACCTCGTGTAAGCTTCAGTGTAATTCCGGTTAATAGCGTAAAACCAGGCAAGGGTTACTTACTACAAATCAATAGATTAATATTTTGAATATTACAATGAATTAAGTCGATACAGTTTGGGGGTTGGTGAAACGGAAATATCCTTTAGATTAGTAAGAGTCGTAATTAGTACGGCATATCCCTAACAATTAAAGGATGGATATGAAAATGGCTAATCAACAACCGAATCAACAAAACGAAAATCAACGTCAACAACAGCAACACAACCCACAAAGTGACAAACAGCAACAACAGCAACAAAGTGGTAAGCAACAACAGCAACAACCTAATCAACAGCAGCAAAAAAATCCTCAGCAACGCTAAGGTTTAAACAAAAAGCCCCAAGATCATCTTGGGGCTTTTGTCTATCTGTAAATGTTTGCTGCTTTGCGGCAATGAAACACTGACTATTTTACTAGAGTCCTTAATTGATAAAGAAAAAGACCGGTTTTTATTGCACTTATATAATTTTATTAGCGTAATTTTTTTAAAATACAGGTCACTACTCCCCAAATAATTAATTGATCTTCACTATGTAAATAAATATCCGGATATTCTGGATTTTCTGCTTTTAACCAGATCTTAGCTGGAGCATTGTTTTGTTTTTCTTTCATCAGTCGTTTCACGGTGAACTCATTATTGATTAAAGCTAAAACGATATCGCCGTGTTCCGCATTTAAGCTGCGATCAATTAGAATCTGGTCGTCTATATCTATACCTGCATTTTTCATCGACAAAGAATTCACCCGCAATACAAATGTACTGAGTGGGTTATAAATCAAATATTCATTTAAGTCGATAAAGTCTTCTGTGTAATCTTGAGCAGGAGACGGAAAACCTGCGGCGACCGATTCAAGGGGATAGGGAATATCTAATTGTGTTCGAATTTGAATTGGATGCAGTTCAATGTTCTTCATGCGATCATCTTCAGGTTTTGGCTGTAGCCATGCTTTAATTTCCAGCACTTTAGACTCTGGTACACGCATAACCACCGTTTTTTCTTGATAGTGGGTTTTTCGCCCTGCATTTTTACGTCTGCCGCCGTGACTATGTTCTATTATCTTTTGATCTTTAAGTTTCATTATTGTTTCTTGAATTTGTAACTTTTTCAAGCTTAGCAAAAAACACTGAAAATAAAAAGATTGCCTACATATTTATGATCTAGGATAAAATGCACTATTCCGCTCAATTTACCAAGGTATAAGCCATGAACCAGAAATCTCCCTTAGAAGAATTAATCGCAGAACAAAAGCTATTGTGTGAGGAATTTGATTCTGCTTATATCAAAGTGAGTGGTGATGATATTGTTGCAGTTGCTGTAGAGACATTAAATCAAGAACCGATTGTCGGGATTCGTAAAAAGCCTGAAACAGAAGAAAATGTTGCTTGGTTTATCTATGGTGGAGAACTGGGTGAGGGTCAAGATTTTTTTCAAACCATGACTGTTCGAGAGTTACAGGATATTTTGCCTGAAGTACTTCCGTACCTAGCTTTGGCTGAAGGTTTCCGCTTTATGATTGATCGTGAAGATTATGAAGATGTATGGAAAGAAGACTAACCTTAAGTTTAAATAAAAGTAAGCTGTTCTCATTGATGATATGAGCCACTGCATAAGTGGCTTTTATTTTTTAAGTATCTGGATCTGAAAGTCACAATGTTTAAAATATGGATTAAGACTTTAATAAACACTTCTGGAATGATTAAAGCGATTCTAATAAGTCCCTTAATCGCTTTGACGGAAACAACGTGATTAAATTTTGAATCCATCTACTCAAGCGTTACATTTCTATGTTGGTGTATAAATAGACAATTATTTGTACTATGTTAATATGAGATAGAAATATACCTTGTGTAACGGGAGTTGTTCCATGACAGCTTATACCATCATGAAAGCAGGCAAATATGAGGATGATATGATTCCTAAACTTGCTATACATGCATTCCGTCATGCCTTTGATAAAGCATGTTCGGTAGCGACGGTCGTTTACGCAAAAGAACAGCAACTGGTACAACGCGAAGTCAATGGACAAGAAACCGTGATTCATGACTTATCTCAGGCTTATGTGAGCGTTGATCATCTTCCTAAAGTTTTAAAACGCAAGAGAAAACAAGAGGCAGCTGTATAACTGAATGCCTCAACCAAGAATAAGGATGTTTGCCGGTCCCAATGGATCTGGAAAGAGTACAGTCAAAGAATATTTATTGCCCCATCATATTGGGGCTTATTTAAATGCCGATGAATTAGAACAAAACCTTAAGGATAGCTATCAACTAGATTTGATGGCTTATCATCCTGATTTAAAAGCACAAGCTTTAATTGATTTCCTAAAACAGAAAAAACGTCCGAATGCTGGACAGTTGATTCCTTTACTCACAACTGAGCCTATTTTATTAGATGGTGGGAACATTCTGTTTGATACTTCGGAAATTGATTCCTATCTCTGTGCACGTATTATTGATTATATTCGTCTGGAATTTTTACGCTTAAAGATCAGTTTTACTTTTGAAACGGTGATGTCGCATATTTCTAAAGTGGAATTTCTACAAGAAGCCAAACGACAGGGTTTTAAAACCTATTTGTACTATGTGTCGACTGTTGATCCGATGATTAATATTGCCCGAGTTAAATATCGGGTCAGTGTGGGTGGACATCCTGTACCGGAACAAAAGATTGTTGAACACTATTACCGTAGTATGGACTTACTCATGCAGGCTGTAGATGCTAGTGATCGAACCTATTTGTTTGACAACTCTTCCAATGGTGAAAAGGCAGCGTTTATTGCAGAAATTCAATCTGCAGAAACTTTAAAAATGAATCCTGATGTTCAGCAATTGCCATGGTGGTTTGCAGAAAAAGTCCTTAAGGATTTCACAGAAGAATAAAAATCTTTAAAGATCATCTCTAAAAAATAACATTTTGTATATTATAAAATGTGGTTTATAAAACTGAATAATAGCTATGAAATCAATAACAAAGGCTTAGATAAAAATGGAAAATATTCGACCTTCTGAAAAAATAGAAACAAAAGATGTAGATCTTGATGTACCAGAGATTGAGCAAGAGCAACAAGACAAGAATAACAATACAAATGTGACTTCAGGATTAGATATATTTGATTTGGCAGCAGAAGTAGGCAGTGATTTAATTGATGCATTAGGAGACGTTGGGATCAGTCTGGATTTCTAAAAGGTCTACAATAAATTAAACAAGATTTAACCATACTTTATATTACTACACCGTGTAAGACGGATATCGATAGTGTTTTGGATTATGGCGCCGTCAGCCACGACTACACAAGCAGATTTAATTATTGAGTATACTTATCAAAATAGCCTAAGCTTAGAATTAGGTTTTAGAAACCCATGTCCATGCAGACCATCTCACAGTATTGCAGTATTTAAAAGAAAAATAAGGTGGCAAAATCGCAATAAGCAATAAGATTAGCATTGTGCAGGAAACATTTTGTTTAATTTATAACTTATATATCAAGTGCTTAGATGCATATAAATTATTTGATCATTTATTTGAAAGATGGCGAAATTTTAAAATTGGTGAATTGGCAGCCTATAATATCCCAACGCCAGAGCATACATCTGCTTGTCTAAGCTATGTGATTGGTGATGCGGTATGTCGGGGGGGCATCTTATTTATCCTGGACTAGGGCAGTGCTGCTGATTTAGTTGCTTCATTCAAAAAGCTTTATCACTTAGATGAAAATATCCAGGTTTTCTTCTGTCATGATTATTTACTCAAAGAGCGTCAGGAATATTGCTGTGAAAGCAGTATTGCCGAGCAAAAAAATACCAATATTCACCTTATGAGAGTACATCAAAAGCCGAATTCATTGAGATACGAAACCGCCGTGATGCCACTTTGTCTATGCCTAAACTGATTTTAACTGCAATCCAGATCAATATGAGAGGCGGGATATTTCCAGAAGCTGAAACAAATGGCATTTACTATCTAAAATTGCCCTTAAATTATTTCAAATAGCCAATTTTATAATAGCAAGACAACAGGAAAGGCCTAAATATATAACCAAGGATCAATCCTGTAAGATTAAAAGTATAAATATATGTTTTTAAATGTATTATTTTGAATTTAACCGCATGTATTTCTTGGTTTTAAAAATTATCTAAAGTGAATGATCTTGTCGAGGAGGAATCTTTTTTATAACCTTAAAATAGCCTAAGCAAAAAATACATTTTTTTAAAATGGCAATTGATTAAATATCCATTATCAATAAACATATCTTCATCTAAAAAAGTAATGAAAGAAATTCATGATTCTCAATCATCAAATGTACCTTAATGAAAATCCTACAGAAAAAACACCGCTGGTATTTATTCATGGTCTTTTTGGCAGTTTAAGTAATTTGGGTATGCTGGCACGCGCATATTATGAGTCACATTCAGTGATTCAAATTGATGTCCGTAATCATGGACATTCAGCGCATTCACTCGAAATGAATTATGCTGTGATGGCACAAGATATTCTGGAAACACTGGATGATTTGAATATCCAAAAATTCTCTGTAATTGGTCATTCGATGGGTGGAAAAATTGCCATGCAATTGGCGAATAGCGCAGGGGAGCGTTTGGAACAATTGGTCGTTCTGGATATGGCGCCCTTTGCATATCAAGAAAGTCATCACGATCAAATTTTTAAAGCCTTATTTGCGGTACAAAATGCGCAGATTGAAAGTCGACAACAAGCGATGCAGATCATGCGTGAATATTTGCGTGAAGAAATGGTCATTCAATTTTTAATGAAATCCTTTAACAAGGGGCAATGGCTATTTAATGTTGAAGCCTTATTCAACCATTATCCGGATATTATCGATTGGGATGTGATTCAGCCTTGGCAAAAAGAAGCATTGTTTATTCGTGGCGGTAAATCTGCATATATAAGTAAAGATGAACATTTTGCTGCGATCCAGCAGCAATTTCCCCATGCCAGAATTATAGTGATAGAAGATGCTGGTCATTGGTTACATGCAGAGAAAACCCAACAAGTCATTGATGAAATGAATAAATACCTACACTAGTTTCAAATATCAAAAGTAGCAGCTGAATTAAATTTAGCTGCTACTATAATCAATTAATTTATATTATTGGCTAGCAGTTGACCTTCAGAGGTGTATTCATTGGAATCTTACACCGTGATTCACCTGTATTATTGGTTGGATTACAAGGTGCTGATATTATTGCATTAAGTGAAATTTTTAATCAAAAAATGGATTCAGAACATTGGGTTTCATTGATAAAAGCAAACTGGATTGATCCTTATTTAGAACAAAATGCCGGTTTAGCAACTTTAGAACAATCTTTAAGTGAGCGCCAATTCAGCTTAAGTCAAGGTATGAAATTATTTAAACAAACATTTATTAATGAATAAAAATCATGAAAAAACAAATAATTAAAAGTATTTTTTATATCGCTTTTTTTATATCTAGTGTCCCAGTCTTACTTATGCAGAACCGATTGTAGTTGAAGGTGCTGTACCCAATGAAGCGAGTAAACAAGCGATTTTGAATAAAATGTATGCTGTTTACGGTGTAGATCAAGTGGTTGATAAAATTCAGGTTCGTGCTATATCTGCACCAAATGGCTGGAGTGATTCAGTTATTAAAGTCATTACGCCAGAGTTAAAAAAAATTAAACAAGGAAAATTGTCTGCACGTGGTAGACAGGTTGAATTAGCTGGAAAAATATCAAATCAAAATGATATCCAGCCAACCACAGAAAATTTTCAAAGTTTGGTTCAAGCACCATATCGTTTAAATGTGCAATTAACAGTAAATCAGGCAGAACAGAGAATTATTGATGAGGCGTTAAAAAACCGAATTATTGAGTTTGAATCTGGAAGTGCGATATTGGCCGAATCGGGCATCAAAATTTTGGATGAAATGGCCGTTGCATTAAACAAGGTTGCTGGGAAGAAAGTAAAAATTATTGGTCATACGGATAGTTCAGGTGATCCAGCTAAAAATTTAGCTTTAAGCCATGAACGTGCAGTTGCTGTAAAAAATTATTTAATTGGAAAAAATATTCCAACAAATAGTTTAAGTGTTGAAGGTCTAGGTTCAAACAAGCCTATTGCAGATAACACAACAGTCCGAAGGTCGAAAGAAAAACCGTTGAATCGAATTCGAGGTTCTATAAGCTATTTATAAAAAGCCACATAACTATAACTGTAGCTTTTTATAAATAGCTTATTGTTATTCCCAAGTAGAAATGTCCTACCTAATAACCAATGAACCGTACCGGGTTTGTCGGAGACCAACTTTCTTGAGAGAATGTCCCAATGACAAAACCAAAATATACTCCTGAAATCAGAGAAAGAGCGGTTCAATTATTGATTGAATCTGAAAAAGATT
>NZ_JABERK010000090.1:0-644 GCF_013004315.1 Acinetobacter sp. ANC 5378 | reverse complement strand
TATGGTGTACGTAAAGTCTGGCAAAAATTAAAACGTGAGGGTTATGTTATTGCACGTTGTACAGTTGCTCGATTGATGCAAAAGCTAGGTATACAAGGTGTTTGGCGTGGTAAGAATAAACAAACCACCCGTAACCGAGATGACCAAAAACGGGCAGATGATTTAGTGAAACGTAATTTTAATGCTGATCATCCAAACCAACTATGGGTGGGTGACTTTACCTATATTCAAACTCATTCAGGCTGGGTATATACCGCATTTGTTATTGATGTGTTCTCACGAGCAATTGTTGGATGGAAAGTATCTACACGGATGAATACAGATATGGTGCTCGATGCATTGGAGCAAGCATTGCACGATCGAGGCATGCCAAAGAATGTGATTCATCATTCCGATAGAGGTGTTCAATATCTTTCTATTCGCTATACCAATCGTTTAGAAGCTGCAAATTTACGAGCATCAGTCGGTACAACTGGTGATTCATACGATAATGCTCTGGCTGAAACGGTGAATGGCTTATACAAAACAGAGGTGATTGAATATTTAAAAGCAGATTGGCAAGGTTTAGCAGATGTACAACTTGCGACACTAAACTGGGTAGATTGGTTCAATAAAAAGCGTGTACACAGTGCACTGGGTTATGT
>NZ_JABERK010000089.1:0-16739 GCF_013004315.1 Acinetobacter sp. ANC 5378 | reverse complement strand
CTGACAAATATTTCTCAAATAAACTTCGAGTAATTTCTACCATCAATCAATGAAAATAATTTCGATCGATCAACCAGTAAAAATCCACACAAGTTGTTCTTCATAATCTCTTAATGATCTTCTTACTACTTCGTCAGCAGCAAGCTAGGTCGGCTATATTACTCTCTATCTCTAAAAAGTCAACAGGTTTTATTGATTATTTTTAAACTTCTTCAAGACTTCCAGATTCACACCACTCAGGCTAAATCCTTGTTTCTCAACAAGTTTTAATCAACATCACCGCCGATGGATGTGCATTCTACAGCATTTCAGACCAGACACAACCCCTTTTACGCATTATTTTAGAAATAACGCTTCGACTGTGCATTTATTCTTCAAAATAATGGGGTTTTCTTATTTTTTGCACGCAAAAGGTACTGTGTTGACCAATTCATCACGCATTTTTTCTTCTTTATCTTTTTCCTGCCAGTTCAATGAACGACAATCGATATATTCACAATAGCCACTTTCGCCAATTTCTTCATGATAATTAATTTTGATCTGATATTTAAAGCTACCGACATAACCGGCAGCCAAACCAAATTTAAAATCTCCGCGACTTTGTGCCTGAACTGAAATACAGGTGCCATCTTTTCCTTCATAACCCCACTCAAATTCACGCGGCAAATACATGTACTGTCCATTCGGTGTTTTCACCTTCGGATAAACACGATGGACTTTAAAACGGACATGATCATCGAACATTTGTGCCACACCCGTCTTGGCATCCCGTAAATACAAACGTGATTGCACAATGCTATTAAAAGGGTCACGAATTTGGGCTAACAACAGCTGACGATTATTTTCCAGATTAATAATTTGATAAGTAAAAAATGCTAATGGCAAATAGGAAAAGTTAATCGAACGAGCATATTCAAAACAGCCCATTTGCTGAATTTCAAATTTCTGCCCTTTATAGACAATCCGACCTTCACATTGACACAATGCAGACCAGTGATCCGCCAAGCCCATACGTAATTTGGTAAAATAAGAAATAATATTACTGGTGGTCACCGATAAATCAAAACTCAGTTCTTTATCTTCGCGCTGAATCCGAAAATGCGGAAAACGTCCTGAAATCAATTCCCGATCTGCAAATTTGAAATATTCTTTTTTAAACTGACATTCTTTTTCAACAGAATAGGAATTTAATTGCCCCCTCATATGTGGGCTGACACTGGCAATAATGGTCGCTGTATCTAAAGCAGTGGAATGAATGGCACTTTCATTGCGAAGCATGGGGACATTGGGCTGACCAATCACACTTAAAAAGTTTAAATAATGTAATGGCGCTGGCAAATTCGGAATCATCAAGCCTTGATGAATAATTTTATAGCGACCTTTTTGCGCATGATAAGCCAACTGCGCCTGAGATGGAGCCTGATTGAGTTGTTTAGACTGATCAAATAAATCTTGAAACAACTGCATACCATGCTCCTTTTTTATTTTCAGTATAATAGAGGTCTCATTTTTATATGGGGGTGTTTTTTCTGGCCATGAATGTCGTTACGAAACCAGAGAGTGCGTAGATAATAGAAATCACTAAAATCCCTACCGGAATATTATAAGTAATCGCAGCAAAGATAAATACAGCGATCGGTAACACCACAAAAGGCACGCGTTTACGGTCAAAAGTCTTAAATGAATAATATTTAATATTTGAGATCATCAACAAGCCGACTGCAACAATGAGTACAGCATTGATGATTTGAATACCGACTTCACGCAAATCAAAAATTGCAGGGAAATCACGCCCGACCCAAACCATGGTGATAATCAAAATGGCAGCCAACGGACTTGCAACACCAATAAAATAGCGTTTATCGACCACGCCAATCTGTACATTGAAACGGGCTAAGCGGAATGCGGCACATGCGGTATAAACAAAACAACATGCCAGACCGATACGACCTAAATCATGCAAGCTCCAGCTATACATTAAAATAGCCGGTGCCACACCAAATGCTAACAAGTCGGACAAAGAGTCATATTGTTCGCCAAAAGCACTTTGTGCACCAATCGCACGAGCAACCCGACCATCTAAACCATCTAACAACGCTGCAAGAAAAATAGCGTAAATCGCTTGGGTAAAATCACCATTCATACTGGCGATAATCGAGTAAAACCCCGACAGCAATGCTGCTGTCGTGATCAGATTCGGCCACAGATAGATGCCACGACGTTTCACCTTTTGTCCCTCATGGGTTTGCTCTTCTTCTTCCACTTCAAAAGTGATGCCATCAAAACTATGTTCATCACGTGTAGAAGATTCACTTTCAGGTTTATTTATACTTGTCATTCTTGTCGATCCTAACTGTAACCGTATCTCTCTTAAAGGTATATCTTATTCGCCAACCAACCAGCGTACAGCGGCATGCCCACCATTTTCACTCATGCGTAAATGCGGGAATAACCATTGTAGTGCTTCATCAGCATCCTCAGAAAACTTCCAAGGTGGATTAATCACAAGTAAACCACAACCATTTAAACCGACTGGGGTATCATCGGGCCATACACAAATTTCACACACCAATTGACGGCGAATACCGGTTTTCATCATTTTCTTCTCAAAACGATCAATCATGGCTCGGTCTTTAATTGGATACCAAACTGCAAAACAACCTGTCGGCCATTTTTTGTGTGCAGCAGCAAGCAATTCTACCAATTGAGGGAAATCTTTACGTTCTAATTCGTAAGGCGGGTCAATCATCACCAAACCGCGTTTTTCTTTCGGCGGAATAACCCCTAACAGACCTTCATAAGCATCACGTTCATGCAGACCTGCACGGCGGTCACGAATATTGAAATACAATTCTTGAAAAACTTCTTTTTGCATTTCAAAGATCGTTGCTTTATCAATATCGCGCATACCTTCTAGTGCAAACCAAGGCGAACCTGGATAAGCGCCTTTGCCTGAACCGGCACGCATATCTTCAACGATTTTAAGATATTGCTTCACACCTTCCGGAGCATTACGGATAATTGAATCATCAAGCTTTACTAAACGATGAATACCATTTAAAAACTCACCTGATTTTTGTGCAGCAGAGGTAGATAAATCATATTTACCTGCACCACCATGCGTATCGATATAGCGATATGGTTTATCTTTGGCATTTAAACGTGCTAAAAGTTGGAGCAATAACACATGCTTCATAACATCGGCAAAGTTGCCTGCATGGAAATGGTGACGGTAATTCATGTTTCTTTAATTCCTGTAATCAACCGACATTTTAGCATGAAAAAATGTTTCATTCCGAAGGATATCTTGCTCTAGAATACCTCACCTTTCTCTAGATTGTATTTGAGTATATGTGTATGGATGCAATTCCCCTCCCAAAGTCATGGAATGTTGATCAGATTATTGAAGATTTAGATCAACACGGTTTTACCCTTATTGACAATGCCTACCCTCAAGACTATGTAGATGCTTTAGTTGAAGAATGCACCTCTAATTTAAATCGTTTTCGCGATGCGGCCATTCAAAGTGGTGTCGTCAGTAAAATCCGCAGTGACCATATTCTATGGATTGGCGAAGAACTAGAAATCGCACAACATCACATTGAAACGCTTAAAGAAATCTCTCAACTATTAAACCGTAATTTCTATTTAGGCATACAAGAAGTCGAAGCACATTTTGCCTGCTATAACGCGGGAGAATATTACGCTTTGCATCGCGACAATCCACAGGGTAAAAATGGTCGTATTATTTCTACGGTCTATTATTTACATGAAGACTGGCAAGATGACTGGGGTGGAGAATTGCATCTAGAGGACAAAAACGGGCAATGGCATACCATTCACCCCAAACCGAATTGTATTGCCATGTTCCAAAGCGATTTATTGCATGAAGTGATTAAAGCCAAGCATCAACGCTTATCGATTACCGCATGGTTGCGTAGTGATAATGTCTTGTTCTAATTGTTTATTATAAAAGCAGGATGCTGCTTTTACCTTTAAATTCCTGGTTTCGCCCCTATATACTGATTATTCATCAATGAGGTATTGGCTAATGTTTGAAAATACAAAAAAAATTATCGAGCGTATCGGTGAGACAGATCAATTGTATTTGGAAAACAATACGCCGGATCTCGCCTTAGAACGTGCTGATTTACGTTTACAACTGGTGGTGATAAGCAATTCACGTCAAGAACAGATTCATTTTCTGCAAGAGGCCGTGGTTCTTTTAGAGCAGGCACGGATTGAATATGAAGAAATGCCGATGCGTACGTATTTGAATCTGTCTTTACATCTGGCTAAAGCCTATATGCTGTATTTCGAGATCACCAAGGAACAGCGTTTTGCTTTAATTACCCAGCAGATTTTAAAACCGCTATCGCAACATGAACACAGTGATATCTATTTTTTCCTTGCTTATGCATCGGTTTCTAAAAATCAAATCGCATTAACTCGACATTGGTTAACCAAATACAGTAAATCTGCGGACTTTGATTTAGAACTAGTACAGCAGCATCCTTCGTTTAGGGTGGTACGTGAAGAAATTTGGTTTGTGAAACTACTGCAAAGCAAATTGCACTAATTCCAGAAAATAAAAAACTCTCCTAAAATGGAGAGTTTTTTATTTGAGTATGCTTTTTAAAAAATTTATTCCAACTTTAAGCCATTTGTAATTTATTGGCATTCATATGCAATTGCTGATTCAGTTCATCAATCCAGATGACCCACTCATCCGCATCTTCGACCAGATATCGAATCAGAAATTCACGCTGAGATTTACTCCAAAAAGGTGCATCGTGTAAATTTTGATTTGCAGGTAATTGATGGGTACGTATAAAAAGCTCAATGGCTGCAGGGCTATTGGCCAATCCCAACTGCGAAAACAATAATTCTAAGGATGGTTTATTACTCATCATCTTTGCAAACTCCTTATTCGTTAAATTGTCATTTATTATTCAATTAACTTATAAGAAATATCAGAAAAAAAATAGTCATCCCTTTAATTATGTTGTTTCAATTTGTGATTAAAAATTTATCTTATTTATGTAGCTGATATTCAGTATGTAATTGCTCATTCAAGATATCCACCACCATCGCCCAGTCATCATCCTTTTTCCAATGACTGATCAGGAAATCATGCTGTGCTGGCGTCCAGAATGGAGCGTGATGCAAAGCGACATCCATGGTCAATTGATGAGTCTCTATGAACTGGTCAATGGCTTCCTGGCTCGCGTCGAGACCCAATTGTTCAAACAAGAGTTCCAATGTGGGTTGCTGATCAAACATGTCATTATCCTTAAGCCGTTATTATTAGTCTTCAAATTAGACTAAAACGCCTAAAAATTCAGTTATTACTGCATCACAGCTTGTTATTTTTTGTTCAACCGTAAATTGCAAGCATAAAAAAAGCACCCCAGATGGAGTGCTTTTTTAACTTAATCTAGAAGATTAAATTATTTAAGCATGTCAGCAATTGCTGCGCGCTCTTCTTCAAGTTCGTTCAACGTGAAGTTAATACGTTCTTGGCTGAATTCGTCGATTTCAAGACCTTGAACGATTTTGTATTCGCCATTTTCAGTTGTTACAGGGAAACCGAACATCACGCCTTCAGGAATACCATAAGAACCGTCAGAAGGAATACCCATGGTTACCCATTCGCCGTTTGTGCCAAGAGCCCAATCGCGCATATGGTCGATTGCAGCATTTGCAGCAGAAGCAGCAGAAGACAAACCACGTGCTTCGATGATCGCAGCACCACGTTTACCAACAGTCGGAAGGAATGTGTTTGCATTCCATTCTTGGTCGTTGATCATGTCTTTAACACTTTCGCCGTTGATTGTTGCAAAACGGTAGTCAGCATACATTGTTGGAGAGTGGTTACCCCAAACTGTAAGATTTTTGATGTCTTTAACCGCTTTACCAGTTTTAGCAGCAATTTGAGATGCAGCACGGTTGTGGTCAAGACGTAACATTGCAGTGAAGTTTTTCGCTGGAAGATCTGGAGCAGATTTCATAGCGATGTAAGCATTCGTGTTTGCAGGGTTACCAACAACTAGAACTTTAACGTCACGGCTAGCAACTTCGTTCAATGCTTGACCTTGACCGATGAAGATTTCACCGTTTACTTTTAATAAGTCAGCACGTTCCATACCTGGACCACGTGGACGTGAACCTACCAATAACGCGTAGTCAGCATCTTTGAATGCAACTTTAGGATCATCAGTACCGATCATTCCTTCTAAAAGAGGGAATGCACAGTCTTGAAGTTCCATCATTACGCCTTTAAGCGCTTGTTGAGCTTTTTCAAAAGGAACTTCGAGCAATTGTAAAATAACCGGTTGATCTTTACCTAGCATCTCGCCGCTTGCGATACGGAATAGTAAGCTATAACCAATTTGACCTGCAGCACCAGTAACGGCAACACGAACGGCTTGCTTCATCTAATTATCTCCAATTGAGGATAGTCAATGCGATTAAATAGTTAGTCCATTTAATCTAATAATCATAAACGCCGAAGATTGTACTCCAATCATTGGACTGATGCATGCAAAAGAGATAGAACTTCAACAAAAGTCTGATAGGAAATATAAATAAAATATGCCGAAAAGATTAATAAGAACCTTTTATGGTGAAAGAGTTTGGACAATTCGTTTCAACTGTTGTTGAACACTGTTTGTACCGTCCATTAGGTTTATAACAAAGTTTGACCTCTGTCAGAATGGGCATTCCATTCACCGCTGCGCAATTAAACTTAATTGCACTCACAGGCATAGCCGGATTTAAACGTAAAAACTGCAAACGAAGATTGCTGATATGTATGGTTCGATTTTCAGGACTGGTGAGTTCAGCAGGCACTTTAAGACGTTCTGCATAATTAATTACAGTACGAAAATATTGACTCGCATTCATCGGCACACACCCCCCTATCGCCTGCCAGAGTTGAACTCGTGCACTCTCATCCGGCATGATGCGTGCCACGACTTTCGCTTGTAAGGGTGATAAGGCTGCTGAAGCTGCCGTTTTACACTCTGGTTCTGAAGTTTCGGGCAATAAACCTGAAATATTAAGAGAATAACCTTCTAAACATTTTCGTTTTTTTGATTTTTGATTATCCAACATACACACCGCAGGCGTCATTTGTACCACCATCACATACCCTTGCACTGGTGCTGCAAAAATATGAGATGAAGACAGCCCCAGTCCTGCACCGCTCACGACGAACAGTGCCAACCTGGCTAAAACTGGCGTGTAGTCAAAAACAATCATTAATAACTCAAACCCCATCAACAAAATTAAAATTTAAGGATTTATTCTCAATGGAATGATATTCATTCTTTTTTCAATAGATTGCGCCCCTTGTCCAAGCAACACCCCATAATGCGTTGCGTTGGTCATCACATGTTTTACATAATCACGCGTTTCCGTGAGTGGAATGGTTTCGGTATATTGATCCGCGGCAATCGACTGCGAATCGGGCTGCCAGCGACGTGCCCGGTTTGGACCTGCGTTATAACCTGCTGTAGCCAGAACAGGACTACTGCTCAACTGACTTTGAATCATGGATAAATAAAAGGTGCCATAACGAATATTGGTATTCATATCCGTTAATGCCGCTGGGTTATAAGTTTCCCCCATCTGACGTGCCACCAGTTTTGCGGTATCCGGCATAATCTGCATCAGACCACCCGCGCCCACATGTGAACGTGCACCAGTATTAAAACGACTTTCTTGACGCATCAGCCCATACGCCCATGCCGGATCGATCCCTGCATTACGACTATGGCTCACCACATAGTTTTGGTGCGGCATGGCATAACGATATGAATAATTATGTTTATTTTCAGTACGATCCGCCGCATAGATTGCCCGGTCATACCAACCCATATCTGTGGCGCGTTTCGCTGCGGCAAGCAGTAAGCCATCATCATGTTTTAAATAGGCCTGACGGACTGCCCAGTTCCATTCGCGATTAATATAATTATCCGGTGCATTGACACGGCGTAATGCAAAAGCACGGCTAAAATGAATATCCTGGCTTAAGCGCTGCACATCACTATTTGAGGGTTGAACATTATTTGGAATATTGTTGTAACTTTGTCCCAGTTTATCTTTGGCCAATAAATTGTGGTAATCATCACCTTGCGCCAATTTTTTAAAGATTTCCTGTGCAGTACGTTTAGAGTTGGCGTCTCCACGCTGCTCTGATGCACGTGCCAACCAATATTGCCAACGATCTTCCTGTTTTTGGGTCACACTCATAGCATCAATGGCACGAATTAAACTTTCCCAGCTACTAAAACGAATAGCTTGACGAGCATAAATTTCTGCCTCTTCTGAACTGAATGGCAATCCATAACTGGCATCCAGATAATTCAGCACTTCACGATTGAAGTTGTTTTTCATCACCGTGGTGCCGCCAATATAGCCCACAGCACGGTATAAGGCTTTTTGCACTTGTAGCGGTGTGCCTTGTGCAGCATTTTGTACTGAAGATATTGCAGTATTTAAATCACTATCTGCTAAACGTCCCATCGCAAAAACTAAATAGGCATGATCAGCAGTCGATGCCTTAGGCGCAGACCATAAGTAATTTAAGGGATTGGCTTGAATTTGATTGAGTTGCGCGAGCGATAAACTCATGCCCAAAGTCTGTGCCGTAGCCAAAGCCTGACCAGACTGACCTGCGCGCAGCTGTCCCCACAGACGTTGCTGTCTATCCTGCTCGGTCATGAGTGGACTAGAAAGCATCATGCGTCCCAAACTGGTACATGATTCAGGCTGTGCATTGGTCGTCAACCAAACATCTTTATATTCAGCAAAAACCAGCGGATCGCCTGACTTTGCACGAACTTGTGCCACTGCACAGCTTTCAGCCTGATCCGGATTGGTCACATACTGCAAAACCGGTTGTGCGGTTACAAAATCGGCCTGTTTTACTTTTTCTTCGACATAATCCGCTGCCAGTTTTTCGGCCATGGCGGATTGCGGATAACGCTGTGCGAAATTCACAATATTACTGGAAGGTTGTGCAGATAAATTCGCGTTCAGTGACCAATATTCAGGGTAATAACCTAGCACATCATTTTGCATAGAGGCTTGGTATTGTTGTAATAATCCAATATTTCCAGCATTAGCCGCTTGTAAAGCAGCATTAAATTGCTCATCTGCCGCATGAGTAATAGAAACGAAACCTGTCGATGCCAGACTTAAAGCAAGCATTTTATAATATTTTTTATTGATTACCCGATTAAACATATGCTTACCTTCTGTCATTTAGTATTGCCTTGGTCGCACCTAATCATTTTTGAATAGTTTAATTATTATTAAACTACTCTACTGTTCTGTTGTGTAACCTTATGATTAGGCAATATTAATTTTCAAGCATTTTTACTGTATAAATCAATCTTCTTGTCGGTTTATTTATATCTATAAGTTTAGCCGCGATTCCTGCTAAAATATGCGCCTTTCTTGTATTCGAATCGCAACTTTTAAAGATTACAGCCAGCATCATCTTCCTGAATGACTTTCAGCTAACTGTTGAAATAAAATAGAAAATACTGCTAGCCCTACCCAAAACATGGAAAATCTTAAATTGCGATTTCATCGATTTATCCTTTAGGAGCCTACATGACGGTTCAAACCTTCATTCCAAATAGTGCCCAAGCTGCTTCAGAAAACACTGTTACCCAGCCACAGCACACCCCAGCCGACGGATCAGTGAAAAAACTGTATATCGAAACGCAAGGGTGTCAGATGAATGAGTATGACAGTCATCGTATGGCAGACCTGTTGGGCGACTCACACGGTTATGTGTTAACGACCGATCCGAAGGAAGCTGATATTCTGCTGATGAATACCTGTTCGATTCGTGAAAAAGCCCAAGAAAAAGTGTTCTCTGAACTGGGTCGATGGCGCAAACTGAAAGAAAAAAATCCGGATCTGGTGATTGGGGTTGGTGGTTGTGTGGCTTCGCAAGAAGGCGACAACATTCAAAAACGTGCACCTTATGTCGATATGGTTTTTGGTCCACAAACCTTGCACCGTTTGCCGCAAATGCTGGATCAGCATAGCGATCAAATTGAAAAACCAAAGAAAGATAAAATCAAGCTGGTGGATATTTCATTCCCAGACATCGAAAAATTCGACTTTTTACCTGAACCGCGTGTTGAAGGTTACAAAGCTTTTGTTTCGATTATGGAAGGTTGTTCAAAATACTGTTCTTTCTGCGTAGTGCCTTATACCCGTGGTGAGGAAGTTTCTCGTCCTTTAGATGATGTGCTTGCTGAAATTGCAGGTCTGGCTGAAAAAGGCGTGCGTGAAATTTCACTTCTTGGTCAGAACGTCAATGGCTACCGTGGTGAAACATTTGAAGGCAATATCTGTACCTTCGCCGATTTACTGCGTTTAGTCGCTCAAATTCCGGGGATTGGTCGTTTGCGTTATACCACTTCACATCCGCTTGAATTTAATGATGACCTGATTCAATGCTACCGTGATTTACCACAAATGGTTTCACATCTGCATTTGCCAGTACAAAGTGGTTCAAACGATGTATTGCAGGCAATGAAACGTAACCACACCATCGATGTCTATATCGAGAAGATTAAAAAGTTACGTGCAGTCCGCCCTGATATACATTTATCTTCAGACTTTATTATTGGCTTCCCAGGCGAAACCGACGAAAACTTTGAAGAGACCTATCAATTCATTCAAGATTTGGATTTCGACCATTCTTACAGCTTCATTTATTCAAAACGTCCGGGTACGCCAGCCTCTGAATTACCGGACAGCACCCCTGAAGATGTGAAAAAAGAACGTCTTGGCAAAGTACAAAAATGGATCAAGCGTTCAAGCATTGATAAAACAGATGCCATGCTGGGAACAATTCAACGTGTCTTGATTGAAAATGTTTCTGACAAGGATCCGAACCTGCTGGTCGGTACTGCCGATAACACCCGTTATGTCTCCTTCATTGGTGATCCGGCTTGGGTTGGGCGTTTCGCAGAGATTGAAATCACCGAAATTAAAACTTTGAATTTTGTTTACGGTGAGCTATTGAATCTTGAGCCTGACGTGGCGTAATGTAAGGTGATCAGTAAGATCATTTTATAAGGAATTCTCTTGACTGCAGCGATTCGACGTACAGTAAATTTTCCTGGTGTTTCAATGGAGCGTTTAAAAGGCATGCTGGGTGCTTATAACGGTCACTTGAAACAAATCGAACAACGTTTAGATGTCCAAATTTCCCATCGAGGTGATGTATTTTTCATCGATGGGGAGCTCGATGCAGTAGAGAGAGCCGAAACCCTCTTGATGCGTCTGTATGAAGAAACTGAAATTACCCAGCAAATTAGCGCTGACACATTGCATTTGATGATTCAGGGCAGTCAAACTGACCGTGAATTACAGATTGATGAACACCAAGAACATACCGGACTGGATGAAGTCTGGTTACAAACCCGTAAAGGTCGTATTAACCCGCGCGGCGCGAACCAAAAACGCTATGTGCAACGTATTTTACAGAGCGATATTTCATTCGGTATTGGTCCTGCCGGGACAGGTAAAACTTATCTGGCCGTGGCAGCGGCAGTCGATATGCTGGAACGCAATGAAATTCAGCGTATCCTGCTTGTGCGTCCTGCGGTTGAAGCCGGTGAAAAACTCGGTTTTCTACCGGGTGATTTAAGCCAGAAAATCGACCCCTATTTACGCCCCCTTTACGATGCCCTGTATGAAATGCTGGGCTTTGAAAAAGTCGCCAAACTGATTGAACGTCAGGTGATTGAAGTCGCGCCCCTCGCCTATATGCGTGGTCGTACCCTGAATCATTCTTTCGTCATTCTAGATGAGGCACAAAATACCACTCCTGAACAGATGAAAATGTTCCTGACCCGTTTAGGTTTTGGTTCTCGTGCAGTGATTACCGGTGACGTGACTCAGGTCGATTTACCGCGTGGTCAGCAATCAGGTTTATCACACGCTTTACGTGTGATTGATAAAATTCCGGAAATTCATATTACCCGTTTCCACTCTCGTGATGTGGTGCGTCATCAATTGGTACAAAAAATTGTTGAAGCCTATGAGGGTTGGGACAGTGAACAACAGCGTTTAAGTGCTGAAGCTCGGGCAGAACGTAAAGCGCGTCAAGAGGCCTTAATCGCTGAAAATGATGCTGCTGCCGATGCACAGCAGTGAGCTTTAAATAAGGATTCATTTTGAAACTTAGTCTTTCCCTACAACAGGACTTTCAAGCCCCTGAACTGGTCTTGAAACGTGCCTACATTAAAAAAGTTGTAGAAACAGCTTTACGTTATATCGGTACACAAAGTAATTGCGAAATCGGCATTGCCTGTGTCGATAATGACGAAAGTCATAAGCTTAATCTGGAATATCGTCAAAAAGATAAACCCACCAATGTGTTGTCTTTCCCAAGCGACATTCCAGATGAAATGGCTGAATATTTAGATGCCTTCCCCATTGGTGATTTAGTGATTTGTATTCCTGTGGTTTTGCAAGAAGCCATTGATCAGAACAAAACACCAATTGAGCATTTCACCCATATGCTAGTTCATGGCACATTGCATTTAATGGGTTATGACCATGAAACTTCAGATGAAGACGCTGAAGAAATGGAAGGTCTGGAAATTCAGATTTTAGCAAAGTTAGGTTTTGAAAATCCTTATACCGAGCAAGATTAAAATTCATTCAATAAAAAAGCGGGCTGAGGCTCGCTTTTTATTTCTTTAAAATGTTCCTTCTCCTTTTGAGATGAGGAACACTATTCTACAAGGGAGAGATCTAACGATTCAAAATCTAGAAGCTAAACAATGATTTTCTCTTGATTAAATGAGAAGAAATTAAAAAAATCAACGCACCTCAAACTCTGCTTCAGCAGGATCAAAACGCCAGGTCCGGACAATACGCAGTTCTGAAATATCTTTCATGCCTTGATCAAAACCACCAAAGGGTGCCGCTTTACGCACTGAAGTTTTTGCAGCCTCATCCAATAAAGCATGACCAGAACTGTCAATCAGGCGAATGGCACGAATCCCGCCATTTCTGTTCAGAATCACCATTAAACGAACTTCCCCTGCCAAGCGTTGCACTTTTGCAGCATCGGGATAATAACGGTTACCGTAAAATTCAACTTTTTGACGGAATTTTTCTAAATAAGCGGCTGAAATATCCTGCTTAGCTTGAATGCCATCTACAGTTTTAATTTTTTGCTGACGGCTGAAATTTTGCTGACGTTGTAAATATTGTGCTTCTAAACTTGCCACCATCGCTGCTTTGGCTTGGAACTGGCTATTCAGCGCTTCCATGGCTTTTTTACGCTGATTCTGTTCGGCTTCCTTCTTCCAGCTTAAAGTCGTCATTAAGACTTTTTCTTCAAAGCTGAGTTCACGTTTTTGCTGTAATCGCTCTAAACTTTCTTGTTGTTGCTCACCTGCACTTTGCTCAAGCATTGGTGCTGGCATATCACTCGACATGCGATGTGCTTCACGAAAGGTTCCTGAACCTTGTTGATCTGCCTGTGCAAGAAAATCAGCATTTTCAACTTTGTCTTTACTCGGGCGTAAAGTCACTGCAATTTCTTTCACTGCCGCATCACTTTCTTCCGGCATGGCAAATTGCAAGGTCAAAATCATTAAATGTAGAACAGCAGCCAAAATCACTGCGCTTGTGAAAATAGGATCTTTCCACCATGTATTCATGAAAGGTGCAAAACTGATTTTCTTAAGCATCACATTAAACCGACAAAATGTCTGGTCCCCAAACTGCATAAAACAGTATAAAATAAACACAGTCTTCACTTTTTAATAAAAAACGAGAACTCAATCAACAAGTGAACTGTAGACAATTAAAATCATGAAAATGGTGCAATTAATTTTGCTAAACTGCAAGATTGAATACTTGTATTTTTAATACTTTTCGACAAAATCTATCATCTCTCGAAGCCTAAGAAGATTCACTTGCTAGGATGCGCCATATGCAAACGCTAATATCCAATATCTCGAAACGTATACGTCAAGTGTACCAAAAAGCCGAGGGATTTATTGAAGATGAGCGTGAATTTCCATTATCTCAAGTTTTTTTGAATGCAACGTTCCAGCGCTTTGTCACCGACAATGTGTCTATGTTGAAAGATTTACATGCCGATCTGCATGATGACTGGCTACGTTTATATGCCACAATGAATGTCAAAGGTTTATACATCACCCTTTCAGTCGATTTAAAACTGGTGCAGATGGAGCTGAATAAAGACACTCAGCTTATTGTGTTTGAACAAATCAGTGACACCAAAGTAATTGAAGCAAAATACAAAAATACATTCCAAAAGCTTGCTGTAAAATTTGCTTTATTTTTCTACCAAAAAGTCTTAAATCAAGATCCTTTGGGCATGATTCTGGAAAAGCTCAATGTCATTAAGGTCAAAGACGATTTACTGCATTTAGACCTAAACCGCTGGCTAGGTAAAAATCGTTCCATCATCGACACTTTAGCCAAAGTCCATGTAAACCATGCAGTTTTACGTGAAGCTGAATTGGTGGTTATGGGCAATGTGAATCTGACCGCGCTCTTTAAAAAAATGTCAGAAGAACCGATAGATGATTGGGATATAGCAGATCTTCCTGAAACTGAAGTCAGTCCGCTTAAACAAAAATAAGCTGATTTTTTTTCATGATTAAAATCTGTATTTTTAACTGGAAAAAAACTACATAAAGATACAGATTGGACAAAATTTCGAATTTTATCTTCATAATCAAAGCGCATAATAGCAACCAAGCAAAAAAATGCACTTTATTCAAACTTCATAGGAACACCCTACTTATGGCTCACAATGTATTGAAAACAATCGCGTTAGCATCTGGTGTAAGCACTACACTGTTGTTTGCTGGTTTCTCAAGCCAAGCATTTGCCATGAGTCCATTCCAGGCAAGTTATCAATTTAGCTATAATGGCAAAAATATGGGCTCGGCAACTCGCACTTTAAGCAAGTCGGGGAATAACTGGACTTATGTTTTTGCTGCCAAAGCAGGTGCTATTGCTTCTGCAACGGAAACCAGCCATTTTAGCTTCAATGGTAACAATATCATTTCAAACAACTTTAGCCGAAGCAGCAAAATTTTGATCCACAACAACACCATGAGCATTAATTTCAATCCAAATGCTAAAACCATTAACACCAAAAAAGATGACAAAGCACGTTCTTTTGCTTGGAAATCTGGTGTTCTGGATGAGCTAAATGCTGAATTGCAACTCCGTGAAGACTTAAAAGCTTCAGGCTTAAAATCAAGCTATGCAATTGCCGATGCCAAAGAAGTGGAATCACGTCGCTTTGTAAAACAAGGCACTGAAAAAGTTAAAACCTCTTACGGTACCTTTGACACCATCAAAGTGGTGATGAAACATGATAAACCAAACCGTGATACGATTTTCTGGTTAGCACCTAAACTTGACTATGTTCCAGTGAAGGTTTCTCACCAAGATGGCAAAACATCATACGGTTTGCTGTTAACAGGCTATAAAGGCTTAACGAATTAATCGATTTGATCAATTTCGCTTGCATTTTTTGAGAGCCTTTTTAAAATACGCTTTTGCTTGAAAAAGCATCTGCCCTTAGAGGAATTCTCCCGTGCACGCACTAGAACAGAAAATCTTAAGTGAAGGTATCGTTCTATCTGATCAAGTTCTGAAAGTTGATGCTTTCTTGAATCATCAAATTGACCCTGTATTGATGCAGCAAATTGGTAAGGAATTTGCTGCTCGTTTTAAAGATGCAGGGATCACGAAGATTATCACCATCGAAGCTTCTGGTATTGCTCCAGCAGTAATGGCAGGTTTAGAACTTGGCGTGCCTGTGATCTTTGCACGTAAATATCAATCTTTAACTTTAAAAGATGATTTATATCGCTCTAAAGTTTTCTCTTTCACTAAACAGATCGAAAGCACCATTGCGATTTCAAACAAGCACATCAACTCTAGCGATAAAGCGTTAGTCATTGATGACTTCTTGGCAAATGGTCAAGCTGCTTTAGGTCTTGCTGATTTAATTCATCAGGCAAAAGCTGAAGTTGTGGGTATTGGTATTGTGATTGAGAAATCTTTCCAACCAGGCCGCCAATTGTTACTGGATAAAGGTTACCGTGTTGAATCTTTAGCACGCGTTAAATCTTTGGAAAATGGTACGGTTGAATTTGTTCGTGATTAAGTTTTGAATTGAATTTTAAGAAGAGCGCTTAGGCGCTCTTTTTTTATATTAATCTTTAGGGGATTATTCCTTAGTTAAAATATCTATGTAATTAACTATAGCTAAGTCTGACTTAAACCCATTATTTCCAGCTTTCCCATGGACGAACAGATCCCCTAGTATCTTTAAATTAAAACTGACTTAATGCTGATTTTTGATTTGCTAAAGCTACATCTGTTTGCGTGATGATGCGTGTTCTCATAGACACATGTGCAAATATTTCATCTACTTTTTTTTACCAAATCCTCAATGGATTTTATGTATGAACCGTACCGGGTTTGTCGGAGACTTTTTTATTTAAGTTAGGCCACCTGACCTAACGGGTTAATCTTATCATAGTACATTGCTTCAAACTCAAAAGGCGACACATAACCCAGTGCACTGTGTACACGCTTTTTATTGAACCAATCTACCCAGTTTAGTGTCGCAAGTTGTACATCTGCTAAACCTTGCCAATCTGCTTTTAAATATTCAATCACCTCTGTTTTGT
>NZ_JABERK010000088.1:0-3412 GCF_013004315.1 Acinetobacter sp. ANC 5378 | reverse complement strand
AGTTGGGTGTATTGCTTCATTGTGTGCTTTCCAATTGCGAGTTGAAAAAGTCTAATGATTCTAATACACCTAACTTTTTCAACTAAATACAAATGTGTCGCACTTGGTATTTGAATCCGCGATAGATATTAACTCAACTTAATCATTTAATAAAAACTTACAACTCAAACGCATGTAAATTAAATATTTATTTGTTTTACTACCTCTTTGTCATAGAATAAAAAATAATCTATTACATATATACAAAAAAATAAATCACACTTCTATCAATTTAGTAGAACAATACAATGATCGATGAGTATAAAAAAGAATCTCGTTTTCTCATTCAAGAGATTTTAAAACGCCCTTTTGTGCGAATTCCTTCTTCCCTAGAACATGAATTTCATACCTACCAAAAAGACCAAATCTTTAAGTTTTTACTGCAAGTCAATATTCTTGCCCAATGTACCTATGCCGCTTATAGCGTTGCAGACTATTTTATTCTTCCTGATGTTGGCTCTCTTGTGGTGTGGCTGAAACTGTCTTATACCGCTTTGATAAGTCTCGTCACGGTACTGATTTATAAGTTTAGTCGAAGTGTTCAATTATTTGATTTAATATTACCACTATCCATTATTGGGGCTTCTGCGATTTGGTTTTATTTACTCAATTTATCGCATAGTCCCGACAGACCCATTTATTTGTATGCTTCTTTAGTATTTGTCGTCTTGGCCAATCTATGTGTACAAATTCGTTTTATGCCTGCTGTGATCATTTCTTTTTTAATCTCGGCAGTCATTTATACTGGAGTATATTTTGTTGTTGATCGTAATTGGCATCAAATGCTACTTTTCTCTCTCATCTACAATCCCGTATTTATGTTCAGTCTTTATATCAGCTGGACTGCAACACAAAAATCCAAAATGTTATTTTTACATAGTAAATTAGATGAAATTAATTGCCAGGCGCTTAATATCATCGCACATCCAGATGCGCTGACTGGGCTGCATAACCGTCGTCAATTTACGCAGCTAGCCGAACAAGAAATCCAATCGGCTCAAAAATTTGCTCATCCTATTTGTTTATTAATGTTCGATATAGATGAATTCAAAAAAATTAATGACTGCTATGGACATGATATTGGTGATCTGGTGTTACAACAGATAGCTGAAACCAGCAGCAATATTTTACGTGCGAATGACGTGTTGGCGCGTTTTGGTGGTGAAGAATTTATTATGCTGTTACCACGAGCGCATTTGGAACAAACCCAGCAAATTGCTGAGCGTTTACGCAAAGCCATTGCAAATAGTCATTTAAAGATTGATGACGGCACCACGCTTCAATACACCATTTCTATTGGCATAGCTGAATTTAGTGTTCAAAACCCAGATTTAAATAGTGTCATTAAACGTGCTGATGAAGCACTGTACCAAGCCAAAAAGAATGGACGTAATCAAACCCGAGGTTTTCAGCCTTTTAAACCTTAATTTTTTTTGCGTAAATAAAAAAGGACGCCAAAGCGTCCTTTTTTCAATAATTTTCTTAACTGGTGCGGGTACAGCCCTTACCATAATTTAGGCAGGAAGCAATGCTTCCTGAAAGCCCTAAATTACTCCCACTCAATCGTTGCTGGTGGCTTAGATGACACGTCATAAACTACACGTGAAACATCTTTAATTTCGTTCATGATGCGAGTCGAAATTTTATCAACCAACTCATATGGAAGATGAGCAAAACGTGCTGTCATGAAGTCAACCGTTTCAACCGCACGAAGTGCAATCACCCATGCATAACGACGACCATCGCCTACTACACCAACAGATTTAACCGGTTGGAATACAGCGAATGCTTGAGCAGTTTTGTCATACCAACCGCTGGCACGAAGTTCTTGCATGAAAATGTCATCAGCTAAACGAAGGATGTCAGCATATTCTTTTTTCACTTCACCCAAAATACGCACGCCCAAACCTGGACCTGGGAATGGATGACGATAAAGCATTTCGTGCGGTAAACCTAAAGTTGTACCTAAACGGCGCACTTCGTCTTTAAACAAGTCACGAATTGGCTCAACCAACTCAAATGCTAAATCTTCTGGCAAACCGCCCACGTTGTGGTGTGATTTAATCACGTGTGCTTTACCGTTTTTAGTCGCCGCAGATTCGATCACGTCTGGGTAAATTGTCCCTTGAGCAAGGAAGTTTACGCCATCCAGCTTACGCGCTTCTTCAGCGAAGACTTCAATGAATTCACGACCAATGATTTTACGTTTTTTCTCAGGATCAACTTCACCCGCAAGTGCAGTCAAGAAACGTTCTTCAGCATCGGCACGAATCACACGGATACCCATGTTTTTCGCAAACATGTCCATCACTTGCTCGCCTTCGTTTAAACGAAGCAAACCGTTGTCTACGAATACGCAAGTCAACTGATCGCCAATCGCACGGTGTAAAAGTGCAGCGACCACAGATGAATCTACGCCACCTGAAAGACCCAGCAAGACTTTTTGATCACCAATTTGTTCACGTAACTGTTCAACACGTAGATCGATAATATTTTCAGAGTTCCAAAGATTACGACATCCGCAAATGCTGTGGACAAAGTTAGATAATAACTCTGCGCCTTTTGCAGTATGTGTTACTTCTGGATGGAACTGCACACCGTAGAAACGACGTTTTTCATCGCTTACCGCTGCAAATGGACAGCTTGGTGTGCTGGCAGTCACAGAGAAACCTTCTGGAATTGCACTCACTTTATCACCATGGCTCATCCAAACATTCAGTTTGTTTTCGCCATCGTTTAAATCACCAAGAAGTTGGTCACGGATTAAAACATCAACCGCAGCATAACCAAATTCATGCACTGTACCTGGCTCTACTTTTCCGCCAAGTTGTTCAGACATGGTTTGTAAGCCATAGCAAATACCTAATACAGGTACACCCAAGTTAAATACAACTTCAGGTGCGCGTGGACTACCTTCTTCATGAACACTTTCAGGACCACCAGACAAGATGATACCGTTTGGATTAAATGCGCGAATGTCTTCTTCAGACATGTCATAGGCATACATTTCAGAATATACACCAGCTTCACGTACACGACGTGCAATAAGCTGACTGTATTGAGAACCGAAATCCAAGATCAGGATGCGGTCTTCAGTGATTTGAGTATTGGTAGTCATGACAAACAACTATGTAAGGCAAACGAAATAAGCGCTGCATTCTATCATTTTTCGTCGCATTAAGCACACTATTCGCACAAGGCCTGTATTCAATTGATTGCATTATATTTTGATCATAAAAAAGCACCCTTTCGAGCACTGCTGTCCCACAATTTTTCATAAAAGGAGGCTCAATTGAGCTTCCTTTTGTTTTATCGGTATTTTATCGGGCATGAATAAAGCTTTTAAGGTTTTTCTCTCAAACAGATTTACTTG
>NZ_JABERK010000087.1:0-1129 GCF_013004315.1 Acinetobacter sp. ANC 5378 | reverse complement strand
GGTAATCCTCCCATAAATAACCGAAGTTAAAAGTAGAGGTTAAGCAGCCATTAAAGGTGGCTTTCCTTTGTTAGCCTGATGTGGTCTTTCATGATTGTAATGCCACAGCCAACTTGTTGCATAATCTTGTACTTCATCCAAAGTATCAAATAAATGTTTGCTCAGCCAGCTATAACGTACGGTTCTATTATAACGTTCAATATATGCATTCTGCTGTGGCTTACCTGGTTGAATATATTCAATACGTATACTGTGTTCAGTTGCCCAGCGCACAAATTCATGACTGATAAATTCAGGTCCATTGTCACATCGGATCACTAACGGTTTTTCTCGATATTCTAGTAACTGATTGAGGGTTCGAATAACTCGGATTGTAGGTAATGAGAATCCTGCTTCAATCGCTAAACCTTCTCGACGGTAATCATCAATCACATTTAATAATCGGAACTTTCGACCATCGATCAGCTGATCATGCATAAAATCCAGTGACCAGACCTGATTTTCCCGGATCGGTTCTTTCAGAGGTTCTGGTGCATGCCGTTTCAGTCTTCTTCTTGGTTTAATACGCAGGTTTAGCGCTAGTTCACAGTAAATGCGGTAAACACGCTTGTGATTCCAAGCATAATTTTCAACATGACGTAGATAAGAGAAACACAGACCAAAGCCCCAATCTGTATTTTCTTCAGTGAGTTCAATCAACTGTTCTGCAATGAGAGCATTGTCATCACTGAGTTGAGCCTGATAACGGTAGCAGGTTTCACTGATACTAAATGCACGGCAAGCTAGACGAATGCTAATGGCATGATGGGCAACTGCCTGTTGTGCCATCTTACGTCGGCAAGATGGCTTCACCACTTTTTTGCCATCGCTTCCTGAATGATTTCTGCCTTTAATCGTTCTTCTGCATACATCTTTTTAAGTCTGGTATTTTCTGCTTCCAGCTCTTTCAGCCGTGCCATCAATGATGTATCCATACCACCATATTTGGCACGCCATTTATAAAAGGTCGCATTACTCATGCCGTGTTCACGGCAAAGGGCGGCAACAGGTGTACCAGATTCAGCCTGCTTCAAGATGGACATGATTTGGCTGTCAGTAAATTTAGATGTTTTCATGCAGAATCTCCTGC
>NZ_JABERK010000086.1:0-851 GCF_013004315.1 Acinetobacter sp. ANC 5378 | reverse complement strand
GTCGCATTACTCATGCCGTGTTCACGGCAAAGGGCGGCAACAGGTGTACCAGATTCAGCCTGCTTCAAGATGGACATGATTTGGCTGTCAGTAAATTTAGATGTTTTCATGCAGAATCTCCTGCCTATACTTTAAGAGAAAATTCTACTTTTAGGTCCTATTATTTTTAGGGGGGATTACCCTGTCACAGACGGTAACTATTTCCCCATATAAATTTCTTATACTTAGATGTACTCATCAAAAAGTTATATTCGCTTAAAAGTTAAGCCTCTCGTTATCGACTGCGGCACAATGCCGCAAAAATAACTGTGAGGGTATAAAACAAAAAATTAAACTAAATTTGCATTTTATTACAGCTAAAGTAGCAAAAAATTGAAGCGGTTGGCTGTTAAGCTCTCTTCTGAATTTTTCCATATATAATAATCTATATATTTGTTTATTTTTTAAACATATCGTATGTTACTCGATAAAATTTACAAAATTTATGTATGTTACTCGATAAAACCTGAACCTGTTACTCGATAAAATCTAAACCTGTTACTCGATAAAAATATCAAAATTCATGTCTGTTTCCAGATAAAAACAGCAAAATTTACATCTGTTTCCAGATAAAAACAGCAAAATTTACGTCTGTTTCCAAATAAAAAGGAAGCTGTTTACAAATAAAAATTGCTTTATTGCTCAAAATTTGATGATCCGTCAGACTTAAAATAATCATAAATATTTTAGTTATTAACTTAAAATGGCAGTAAAATGGCAGTAAAATGGCAGTAAAATGGCAGTAAAATGGCAGTAAAATGGCAGTAAAATGGCAGTAAAATGGCAGTAAAATGGCAGTAAAATGGCAGTAA
>NZ_JABERK010000085.1:0-6362 GCF_013004315.1 Acinetobacter sp. ANC 5378 | reverse complement strand
ATCCAAGTAAATCTGTTTGAGAGAAAAACCTTAAAAGCTTTATTCATGCCCGATAAAATACCGATAAAACAAAAGGAAGCTCAATTGAGCCTCCTTTTATGAAAAATTGTGGGACAGCAGTGCCTTCTATGGTGTCTTTTTTATTGTTTTATTTCTTTAAATAACCTGCTTCTTCCGACTTCGGATAATCTTTGAGTAGCTTGGTCTTAAGTTGATTGGCCAATATTGTATTACGGTCTACATCTTTGGCGATACTGTGAAGCTGGTACAGCGCTCGAGCTGCTTTAGCTGAATTCGGATATTGATTGATTACAATATTGTAATTCTTTTTCGCTTCAGTGTAATTGGTCGGTTCAATGGCTAAATTGAATTCTGCCAACCAGAAATAAGCATTACTAATATAAACACTGTTAGGATTATTTTTAATAAAGTTTTTCATCGGTGCAATGGCTTTTTTTGCACCACCTTGTTTATAGGCATCTAAAGCCACAGTATAAGCAGCTTTGTCCAGATCAGCCGGAGAGGGTTGAGTATTTGCTTGAGTACTAACAGCTGCTGGTGAGATAGTGGTTGACTTTGCTGCTACTGGAGTTGGGGTATTTACGGTGCTGGGAGAAGTATCCTGTTGGTTATCCTCCTCTGGAGTTGCACTTTCTGGATCCACTTTTTGTTGCAAGAGTTCTAAACGCTGATCCAAATCGGTATAGCGATTGGTGAGTTCATGTTTCAGTTTTTCAATTTCATTGTCTTGCTCTTCAATTTTGCCACGTAATGCACGAACATCATTTTCTAATTGTTGATTTTTCTGCATGATTTGCCAATTCAGATTGGTCGGTACATTGGCAGTTGTGGCACCTGAATCAATAGCGACATTATTTGCACTTGGTTCAATGCTCGTTTGGCTTAAACCGCGAGATTCAATTGGAATGTTGGCATAAAGCGAAGCTGAGCTAAGTAAGGTGAGTACACATAAAGCATGCTGTTTGAGCATCATAAAAACATCCATTTCGTATTCTTAGGCATATTCAAAATTTGCGACATTTAGAATGTACCAGTTTAAAAGATCTGACCACATTAAAAACGTCCATGCCGTGAAATGCAATATGCATTTACAAACTTGTGGTAGGTTTAAAGTAATTGATAGTCCAGATAAAAATATACAAAAATGCTATTTTTAATCAATATTGTTTTTTTAATAATCAAATAAAAGCGATGTGGCTCGAAAAGTGATTTGAAGGCTTGCAAGTTAAATAAAAATCTCTATACTCTAATCTTGCAATGGTAGCCCCGCTGGTGGCTTCGCAATTGTACTCTGTAAACCCCGCCAGGACCGGAAGGTAGCAACGGTAACAGATCTATGATGTGCCGAAGTTTTGCTAGTGGGGTTGCCACCAGTTTCTAAAATAATAATTCTTATTCTATTCCTCTCTTAAAAATCATCCTCTTTTCTTGTAATTGCTTTCATAATCGCATCCATTTCAAAACCCCGATACATCAAAAAGCGAATTTGCTTGGCTTTTAGTTTTGGCTCTTTTTCTACATTTGTACCGTATTTTTTAACTTTCAGTTGATAAGCCTGTTCATTCCAGTCGGTTTCTTTTAGTTCTTCCTGAATTAAACTGGCATCAATTTTTTTTGATTTTAAAGCCAGCTTAATTCGGTTTGGACCTTTCCCTTTTCTTTTTTGACTCGACAGCATAATTTCTGCGACACGTTGGTCACTTTGATAATTTTCTTTGGCTAACTCATCCACCAGTTTCAGCACCTCATCACGATCCATGGCATACAGTGCCAGTTTTTCGATCAGGTCAGCTTTTGAGTATTCTTTGCGTGTCAGTACGGCAAAGGCATACGAGCGCAAACGTGAGCCTGTGAGACCTTTAGGCTTGGGCTGTGGCTCATCTTCAAAGTGTAATGCTTCGGACTCTAGGATGGGGGCTTGTGGGGCAGATGTCGCTTCTGTCGATGAATCATCAAATTGTTGTTTCATGCTTTCATAGTCAAGCAGTTTGGGAAATTTTGGATTAGTCATAGTGTTGTATCTATCACATCAAATAAAAAACGCCCCGTAGGGCGTTTTACAGTTTAACTCGAAAAATTCGACTTTAACATCATGCTGATTAAGCATCTAGGAAGTCTGGTTCTTCTTCGTCTTTTTCTTCAATTGGCTTGGTCACAGGGGTTAACAGCTTTTCGCGAATCAGACGGTCAAGCTCCTGTGCAATTTGAGGGTTTTCCTCTAAATGGCGGATCACGTTATTTTTACCCTGACCAATTTTATTACCTTGATATGAATACCAGGCACCTGCTTTTTGTACCAGTTCTTGAGCTACTGCAAGATCAACCAGCTCACCCAGTTGATTCACACCTTTACCATACAAAATCTGGAATAAAGCTTCTTTGAACGGAGGTGCCATTTTGTTCTTCACGACTTTAACCCGTGTTTCAGAACCGACAATTTCGTCGCCTTCTTTCACTTGACCAATACGGCGGATATCCAGACGTACAGAAGCGTAGAATTTAAGTGCATTACCACCCGTTGTGGTTTCAGGACTACCGAACATTACACCAATCTTCATACGGATCTGGTTAATGAAGATCACCATACAGTTAGAGCGTTTTGCATTACCGGTAATTTTACGTAATGCCTGACTCATCAAACGTGCCTGTAAGCCCATGTGCGAGTCACCCATTTCGCCTTCAATTTCTGCGCGAGGCGTAAGGGCAGCCACGGAGTCGACAACGATCATGTCAATTGCACCAGAGCGAACCAGCATGTCTGCAATCTCAAGTGCCTGTTCACCATTGTCCGGCTGAGAAACCAACAGGTTGTCCAGGTCTACACCTAACTTGCGTGCATATTGAGGATCAAGCGCATGTTCAGCATCGATGAAGGCACATGTACCACCCGCTTTTTGACATTGTGCAATGGCTTGCAAAGTCATCGTGGTTTTACCTGAAGATTCAGGCCCGTAGATTTCAACGATACGACCTTTCGGCAAGCCACCAATACCGAGTGCGATGTCCAGTGTTAAAGAACCTGTAGATACCGCTTCGACAGCCAGTACGGTGTTATCACCAAGACGCATTACTGTATTTTTACCAAACTGTTTTTCAATTTGGCTTAGGGCAGCATTCAGCGCCTTACTTTTATTATCATCCATCTCACAACCTCAAAACGATGTCACAAACATATTAACTTAAGTGGATGTGTTACTTTAAAACGTGTTCCACTCAAGTATAGTGACAGATTCATTCTTTATGTTCTATATCAATTCAGTCAAATGCGACAGAATGTGACGCTTAAATTAATCATGACTATAAGACCAGTCTTGGTCAAATTGTTGATCATTATCTTGTTTAAATTTACTGATTTGCCGTCGATCTTTTTTACTCGGTCGATGTTCAGGTCGGGCTAGATTATGCAACTTTCTTTGGGTTGCAAGCAACTCTCGTTTTGCAATACTCACTTCTGTTTCTTCATACAGCAGTTGGGCAGCGGGTGCCGCACCACGATTCGCGGATAAAGCTTTAATCACAATGGTTTTTCGCTCAAAACCTTGTTGAATGGTCAGTTCCATTTCAATACGAACTTCTTTGGAAACTTTAACGCGTTCACCATTATGGTGGACTTTTCCGCCTTCAATCGCAGCTTTGGATATCGAACGTGTTTTAAAAAAACGTGCCGCCCACAGCCATTTATCTACACGCATACTTTCAACGGTGTTTTGTTGAGAAGGATTAGGCATATTTTTTCAAATCCTCTGCTTGTTCTAACATGACGATTAAATCGGTCAAGTCTTGTAAAATAGGATAAGGACTTTCAGTCCGTATATTTCCTTTAGATGAGGGCTGTGCAATGCTAATTAAATTCTGAATACCAAATTTTTCTGCACCTTTCAGGACTTTTTCTGTGTCATCGATAAAATAAGCGGATTTTTCTTGGAATGGATGTAGGGCATGCAGCTTTTGCCAGAATTCGATCGATTCTTTGGCATAACCAATGCTTTCACTGCTGATAATCACATCAAAATAATCAGCGATTTGGGTGTGTTCAAGTTTAAACTTTAAACCTTCGCAATCTGCATTGGTTGCAATCCAGCAGGCATAACCATTGGCTTTTAAATAATCGAGCAGTTCTATACAGCCAGAACGTAAAGCCACCTTATGTTTAAATTCATGTTGTAGTGCAAGAGTATCGACGCCAACTTTTGAACTCCAGAAACGGGTTGAATACCAATTTAGGGTATGATTATGCTCTTGATAAAACTGGAATAGCGATTCAGTACTTTGTTCGAGCGTGCAACCGTGCATGGCAGCATGGCGAATGGGAAGTTGATGATTCCAGATGAAATCATCATAAGCAAGGTCAAGGAGCGTGCCATCCATATCAAAAATGATGGTCGGTTTTTCTGAGTAATTCGACATATAAAGGTAATCTATGTTTAAAACAACAACAGCACCACAAGATGCTTTGATTTTACAGCTTGTACCCATTGTGACACAGGCGTGTGAAATTTTGCGAGTAGAATATCAGGCATATTGTGCGGGTGGAGCTTTTGATGTCGAGAGAAAAAGTGACAATTCTCCTGTGACCCAAGCAGATCACCGAGTCAATGAATTTATCACCCTATCTTTACAGCAGAATTTTCCACAGATCCCTTTATTGTCAGAAGAAGGTGACAATACCGAACGGAAACAATGGCAAAACTTCTGGTTGCTTGATCCTTTGGATGGAACCAAAGAATTTCTGCATAAGCGACCTGAATTTACGATTAACTTAAGTTTGGTGGAAGGTGCACAGACCACTTTTGCGATATTAGCCATTCCGGCTGAGCAGATGCTCTATATTTGCCCGAAGCAAGGTTTACCGTTGAAATTTGAGCTTCAAACCGGGCAATGGTGGGAGTATCTGGAAGATAAACCATCAACTGCAATTCAAATTGGCTTAAGCCAAACTAGCCAGAATAAGCCCAAATATGCTGAATACTTGGACATATTAAAACAACAAGTTGAAATTGTTGAATTTAAGGCAGGGAGTGCTTATAAATTTTGTATGATCCTTGAGGGGAAAGTCGATATTTATCCACGTTTCCATCCGACCAGCGAGTGGGATACCAGCGCAGGTCAATGTCTGATCGAGCGTATTGGTGGTGGGCTGGTGGATTTAAAGGGCAGACCCTTTTTATATAATCAACGGAATAGTTTATTGAACGGTGGCTTTATTGCATTTAAGAATATTGAAATGAAAAAATTAGCATTCCATGCTCTAGGACTTATGGCGAACATCCCTTGAGCAGATGTTTTAACATGCTATAGTGTGCCGAACCATGTTTAATTTTTGGCTGCATCATGGCATTAGACCTACTCCCTGCAAGTATGCTCAAGGCAATTGATTTATTGCCCGATGCAAAAACACCTGTGACTTTGTTTACCCGTCATTCTATTCGTGAAGTGGTGGCTGGGCAGGGTTTGGCTGGCTATGATTTACAGTTAACCTCACAAGGTCGTGACTTGGCACAGGCATGGGGCACATATTTAATTGAAAATACAGACCGGAGTATCCAGCACTGTATTTCAAGTCCAATTCAACGCTGTGTCGATACGGCAGCTTTAATGATTCAAGGTGCTGATTCGAGTACGCTTGCACAAAATACCCATCATATTGAAATCGTCGAGCAAGGCTTGTTGGTTGAACCGGGAAGTTTTGTGCTGGATATCAAGCAGGCAGGTCCATATTTTAGCAAACAAGGGGCTTTGGGTTTTATCAATAGTTTTGTCAATAATGCCTTGCCGGGAATGAAACATCCGATTACCGGCGTGGTAGACGTATTAGAGCTTATTTATAACACCCATCCCCAAGATCATTTTGGTTTAAGTTTGGCAGTGAGCCATGATACGATTTTAGCTGCAATCATTGCCGTGATTTCTGGGCGTAACACCATCAGTCAGGAAGACTGGCCACAAATGATGGAAGGCTTGTTTGTCTGGTTTGAAGGGGATGAGTTTTTAGAATCGAAACTCAAATGGATTTGGCGCGGTAAAGTCAGGGAGCTTTCGATTCGAGAGTTTCAGAAGTTAGAAAAATAAAAGAGTTACTTCTAAAAAAGAAAAACTTAAATCACCTTAAGAAAATCTACCCAGATGGTGTTCTATTAAAAAATGATAAATCCATCTTATCTTCCGCAATTTTAAATATTTGATCCGTATTAACAATTACTAAATTAAAATGGGTGTAGGGGTCACTGCTGTCCCACAATTTTTCATAAAAGGAGGCTCAATTGAGCTTCCTTTTGTTTTATCGGTATTTTATCGGGCATGAATAAAGCTTTTAAGGTTTTTCTCTCAAACAGATTTACTTG
>NZ_JABERK010000084.1:0-1700 GCF_013004315.1 Acinetobacter sp. ANC 5378 | reverse complement strand
GAGTCGTAAAGCTCAGAAAGCTGTTATTGAACAAAGAAAGTTAAATCCTGTGCTTGACTCTTGTGGTTAAAAACAGGACATTTTAAATGGTTTATCGCATAGACATTTTAATTGGTGAATAACAATAAGTGTAAGCCCAAAATAGAAATGTCCGGTTTCTCCAAAGTAAAAATGTCCGCTTTTAGAATATGCACTTTTGCGATTATCGAAGCGGACGGTTTGATATGTTGGTGTCTATGTCGGATAAAGAACTTAAACGATTGTCGATCTTGCAGGAAATCTGCGATCAACGCATAACTCAATCCCAGGCTGCTCAGCTACTTCATATTTCAGAACGTCAGATCAGACGCTTACTGCAGAAATACAAAGCTCAAGGCCCAGCTGCATTAGCCCATGCTGGTCGTGGCCAAACCAGCAATTCCAAACTTCCTGAAGAACTCAGACTCAAGTGCCTCAATATTATTTCTGATCAACTTCATGGTTTCGGACCCACTTTAGCGCATGAAAAGCTCACCACCGTGCATGGATTCGATCTTTCAGTAGAAACCCTGCGTTCCTGGATGATTGCAGCCGATCTGTGGATTCCTCGCTGCAAACGCCTGAAACGCCCGTATCAGCCTCGTTATAACCGGGATTGTTATGGTGAACTGGTACAAATCGATGGCTCTCACCATGACTGGTTTGAAGGACGTGCTGCTAAATGCTGTTTGCTGGTGTTTATCGATGATGCCACAGGAAAATTACAGCATTTACGCTTCTGTGAGTCAGAATCAACCTTTGACTATATGATTTCGACACGCCTGTATGTCGAACAGCACGGTAAGCCTTTAGCGTTTTACAGCGACAAACATTCAGTCTTTAGGGTGAATCAAAGCAGCAAGAAAGACACCAAGATTACCCAGTTTGGACGCGTACTCAGTACCCTCAATATCGATATCATCTTCGCTAACTCACCCCAGGCCAAAGGTCGCGTAGAACGTGCCAACAGAACCCTTCAGGACCGTCTGATCAAGGAAATGCGCCTGGAGGGTATCAATTCGATTGCAGATGCGAATAAGTGGTTACCCTACTTTATCGAGCAGTTTAATCGTAAATTTGCCAAGATGGCTTTTAATCCCAAGGATCTACACCGGACTGTCACTGAAACAGCTGAGGAATTAGATGATGTTTTTACCTGGCGTGAACCCCGTAGAGTCACGAATAGCTTGACCATTACTTATGATAAATGTGTATATCTCCTGGAGAATACAGAGGAAAATCAGAGGCTAATCGGTAAATATCTTGAATTTCTGGAATACCCTGATGGTACGGTAGCGATTGAGCATCAAGGTCGGAAGATCAATTACAGCATCTTCGATAAGTTAAGTCAGCTCAACCAGCGAGAGATCGTTGAGAATAAACGTTTGGGTTCAGTCTTGGCTCATATCCAGCAACAGCATGAAGAATTGGAACAGCAAAACAAACGTAATCGTTCTCAAAAGATGCCACGTAGACGTGCACAGAAAACAGCAATCAAAGAACGAAATCTGAATCCTGTGCTTGACTTGGAAAGTCCTGTATAGGACATTTCTATTTGTGAACCGTACCGGGTTTGTCGGAGACAGTTTATTTAAGTTAGGCTACCTGACCTAACGGATTAATTTTATCATAGTACATTGCTTCAAAATCAAAAGGTGACACATAACCTAGCGCACTATGTA
>NZ_JABERK010000083.1:0-2698 GCF_013004315.1 Acinetobacter sp. ANC 5378 | reverse complement strand
AGTAATTTCTACCATCAATCAATGAAAATAATTTCGATCGATCAACCAGTAAAAATCCACACAAGTTGTTCTTCATAATCTCTTAATGATCTTCTTGCTCTTCGTCAGAGACAAGTCACTCAACACGATAAACTGAACAACTCAGCGCTTCGCGCTTTGTTCGTTTCCGTCTATCTCGTCGGGATGCAGCGTATTCTATACAGTTTCTAAATGGGCGCAACCCCTAAAATGATATATCTATCATGAGTGTTTATTTTTTCAGCTAATTTACCGAAAAAATCGTATTTCTACCCATTTTTTAATCATATTTATAAGAACTTCTACTTAAATTGAGTTTTCAAACTGATTTTTATTACAGATTTAACTTCTAATATTATTGTGTCTACAACGATCATTTAATTAATCGTCTTTATTTCGAGCTTGCTCAGTTTGAAGCAAATAATCTCAACAATGAATTTCTATAGGAAACTGTAATAAATAATGGCCTGTTTCATATTTTCCTCAGGCTATTTAGCTCACTCCAGCCATCTAAAAATAAAAGTGTCAAAGCTCCCATTTTATCTAATGACCAGATTGGTCCAAATCTACTCATTCATTTCCAAGGGCTCTCTCCTATTTATGCTTTTCTAACACTCCCTTTTTTTTGCAGCAATGAATGACAATTTAATAATCAAACCTATTTGTTACTCTTGAAAGTTGTTTTTGTATTCATCTTAGTTCTAATGGCTTGCAAATTTAATAAAATAATAAATTTACACATCAAACAACCACCCCAAGGTGGCTTTATTCAATTTTTACGTTAATTGGCCATTTGTCCCAAGACATATATAACAAGTATAAGCATTAAAGTTGAAGATGAAGTCACAAACATTTCTATTGTACTCATGGTCTCATTCCCTGTCTCTAATTGTTCTTTTTTTTGCACAACCAAGGAAAAATATAAGCAATAATTAATTGCAACAGGATACAAATATTACGAGAATAATTAAGTATTAAAAAACTCTCGCAAGAAAAATTAATTTATTTCTTTTTCCACTCAAAGGAAGGCCCATCATTTGGGTCGACCCCAATTTCACACCCTAGAAATTTCATATCCACAATACCCGTATCCATGGGAGTTGTTGTAATAAAATTACTGCGTTACTCAAGTAACATTTTATAACTATCGGGACTTATTAATAAATAATTGGGTACTTTATAATTTTGGTCTATGTAATCGAAAAATGCTTGTTTTACCTGTTCTGATAATTTCATTTTACATCTCCACAAATAACCTAAAATAAGATACAGAAAACGATCAGGCTGGTAGTTTTTCGGGACCACCTTGTCCGCTTAATTATTATACAGCTAGAATACAGACATATCTTTCAAACTCAACATCTGATTTGTTTGTTCTAATTAAGCTGCCATAAATCCGGGCTTCGATTTAACAATACTCTTACTTCCCTACCATTCTAAGCAATGATGACATTTCAAATACGATTGAATAGGGCACTCATCATCAGCTGTATATATTGCATAGATCTTTCTTAAAATTTAGAAAATATTTGTTAAGTATTTATTTATATTTAGGGCGTGTCATCAATTGAGCCATATCATGATTGAGGCAAGGTAGATCGCTGACAGGAAGTTTTGAGCCAATTTATCATAGCGCGTAGCAATACCTCGATACTGCTTGAGCTTGGCGAAGAAGTTCTCGATCAGATGTCTTGCCTTATAAAGATGTGCGTCATAATCACGCTGATCAATCGCGTTACTTTTGGACGGCATCACGATCTGACCATTGATCTTATGGATTGGATCAATCACTCGATCCTTGGAATTGTAGGCTTTATCCATGAGCCAAGTCTGACTTAACGATAAGTCCAGCAGCACATCAGCACCATTTAAGTCATGAGCCTGCCCGGCAGTGAGATAAAATCCTGTTGGGTTGCCTAAAGCATCAGTACGGGCATGAATTTTGGTACTTAAGCCACCTTTACTGCGTCCGATTGCCTGTTCTTTTTTTTCCGGCACTGTGTTGATGAGCGCGCACAATGGTTGAGTCCAGCATGGCATATTCATTATCACTTTCATGTGATAGCACTTCAAAAACTTTCTGCCATACGCCTGCTTTAGCCCAACGGCTAAAGCGAGTGTGCACGACTCTAAAATCCCCAAAGCGTTCTGGTAAATCTCGCCACGGAATACCTGAACGATACCGATACAATACTGCTTCAACAAATAGCCTGTTGTCTTTGGCAGTTACTCCAACAGTACTCGCTCGTCCGGGCAACAGATCCTTAATCTGTTCCCACTGATCATCTCTTAATGCATAGCGTTTAGTCATGAAAAAATAATGAGGACAGGTTAGATTTTCTCAAGCTAATTGATGACAGGCTCTAGTACAAAAAAGCCCATTTCACATGAACTTTTCATCTTTTCATTTAAAGTATTCATCCCACTATCCAAGATGGAGCTTGGGAAAGAACTCGAGTTTATCCTTATAGCTTAAACATATTCCTCTTTAATACTTTAAAGACTACCCCCGTTCGAGGATGAGTAAATGTTTCGTCATAGCTTAAATCAATGACTTTATTAGAGGTGGTCCCACATGTTTGAACAACTAAAAGCTTATTTATAAGTGATACTCTGCTCTAGTTAAGCTACCTTATTTTGTTGTGGTAGCTGGTCATAGTAAAACTCATCTGGAGTCATT
>NZ_JABERK010000082.1:0-816 GCF_013004315.1 Acinetobacter sp. ANC 5378 | reverse complement strand
TAGGGCGTGTCATCAATTAAGCCATATCATGATTGAGGCAAGGTAGATCGCTGACAGGAAGTTTTGAGCCAATTTATCATAGCGCGTAGCAATACCTCGATACTGCTTGAGCTTGGCGAAGAAGTTCTCGATCAGATGTCTTGCCTTATAAAGATGTGGGTCATAATCACGCTGATCAATCGCGTTACTTTTGGACGGCATCACGATCTGACCATTGATCTCATGGATTGGATCAATCACCCGATCCTTGGAATTGTAGGCTTTATCCATGAGCCAAGTCTGACTTAACGATAAGTCCAGCAGCATATCAGCGCCATTTAAGTCATGAGCCTGCCCGGCAGTGAGATAAAATCCTGTTGGGTTGCCTAAAGCATCAGTACGGGCATGAATTTTGGTACTTAAGCCACCTTTACTGCGTCCGATCGCCTGTTCTTTTTTTTCCGGCACTGTGTTGATGAGCGCGCACAATGGTTGAGTCCAGCATGGCATATTCATTATCACTATTCTTTGCCAGTACTTCAAAAACTTTCTGCCATATGCCTGCTTTAGCCCAACGGCTAAAGCGAGTGTGCACGACTCTAAAATCCCCAAAGCGTTCTGGTAAGTCTCGCCACGGAATACCTGAACGATACCGATACAATACTGCTTCAACAAATAGCCTGTTGTCTTTGGCAGTTACTCCAACAGTACTCGCTCGTCCGGGCAACAGATCCTTAATCTGTTGCCACTGATCATCTCTTAATGCATAGCGTTTAGTCATGAAAAAATAATGAGGACAGATTAGATTTTCTCAAGCTAATTGATGACAGGCCCTAG
>NZ_JABERK010000081.1:0-16097 GCF_013004315.1 Acinetobacter sp. ANC 5378 | reverse complement strand
CAAAATGACTCCAGATGAGTTTTACTATGACCAGCTACCACAACAAAATAAGGTAGCTTAACTAGAGCAGAGTATCACTTATAAATAAGCTTTTAGTTGTTCAAACATGTGGGACCACCTCTATGGTCAACCATTTTTAGCTTTAATTAAATACTGTATGGAGGTGTTTGTAGGAAGTAGTATAAGGATTTCATCTATAAAACAAGCTGTATATGGAGTAAAGTTGTATCTTGATTTCGCTTATGCAAACAGAGATCAATGTCAAAACTCACAAGAATTATTTAAAAGATTTTTTTATTCTTTGGATAAAGGAACTATTGATGATGAGGGCTTTGATCCAACAGGTTTGTATTGGTATGGTTGGAGTGAAAATACTAAAACTATATATACTCAAGCAGTAAGTTACTTTTCTGATTGGCTTCATAAAAATTACGGAAATGAATTTTTGAATCCTTTAGTTAGCGCTGATTATAGAACTCAAGTTATTCTATATTATGCTTATTACTATAAACAAAAAAATAATATTTTGTCTCATATTAATTCTGAGCAGAATAAAGATAAGAACAACTACACAAGAGCACTTAGAACTCATAAATCAGTGAGAAAAGAAAGTGGTGATGAACAACAATTTCCCTTGCATTTATTTATTAAATTGATGAAATACGGATTTAAAAATGTAAGGGATTTGAGAGCAGCTTTAAGAGACAAGTTAATATTGTTACTTATGCATGGGACAGGTTTAAGAGCATCGGAAGCCTTACATTTATGGGCAATAGATGTAGATATGATGACGAGAACAATAAAAATTTTTCACCCTCAAATGGGGGAAGCTCCGAATAGATGGAAAAGTAAATTTAGTCAAAAATTTGATAGAGAGCAGTATCTGAAAGAAGTTTATTCACTTAAACCAAGAACTATTTTAAATAATAATCAGCATTTAGGTTGGAAGAGTAAAGTAGTGGATAGTCAGGGTGCATTACCACTATTATGGTATTCACAAGAAGTTAAGAATTTATTTTTTAAGTTATGGGAAGTTTACTTACTTGAGATAGCATCTTTAAAATTAAACCATCCGTATGCTTTTATTAACTTTAATAAAAAAGATTTTGGTGACCCCTATACATTGTCGAGTTTTAATAAAAATTATGAAGTGGCTATGGCTAAAATTGATACTGAAGTAAGTAAGTCTCTAGGTACAAGTACTCATGGACATAGACATAATTATTCTATGACACTTAAAAGAATGGGAGTGAATCCTATAATTATACAACGTGCTTTACATCATTCTTCAATAGATTCTCAAATTACATATACTTCTGAAAGCCAAGCTCAGGCTCTTAAAAGTTTTAGTGTGATAGAACAAGAATTGAATAAACACAAAAACCCTCATGAAGATATTAGCTGGGATGAGTTATTAAAATTTCATTATTAAGAAAAGTGTTGAAATCTGCATCTAATGCATTTATCCAATCATATAACTCAATTATATCTATTCTACGATCAAAGTTTTCAACTTTGGCTACATAGGATTGTGGTTTTTTTAACGACGAAGCTACCTGTACCTGAGTAATTTTTTTTAACTCACGTATAGCAATAAGTTTTTGTATCAGTTTTCTGTAACGAGGATCGTGTATTGAGCTCATAGCTCAAGATGTTGTACTATTAACAAAAATATCCCAAAATAGGATATTTTTGTTAATTTATGATGATGCGGTAGATTTGTATGTATATAAATCAAACTCTTAAGAGCTGTTTGGTTGAATTCTTAGCAACAACAGACTTTAAGGCAAAAGAATTCAAGGATATCAGAAAGATGTTTATTGAAGCTTATCCAGAATTTAAGGCAAAAAAGTTTTATCAAAAAATCTATCAAACTGTTAGAGAGCTACAAGAATGCGGTTTTATATCAGTTGATAATTCGACATGTACCTATAAATATACGTCAGCGTATAGAAGTTCTGATTTGCTTGATTATTTAGCAAATAAGATTACTTCATCTTCGGTTCAAGAGCAGCTATATCAAGATTACACTCGACTTGAAGAAGAGGTAGAGAAAGTAAAGTTGGAAATAGACATATTAGCTAAGTATATGCGTCTATATCCAATAATAGTTGATAAGATCTCTTGTTGCGTATTGGATGCGAAAATGTATTTGAAAAGTCTTCAATCAGAAATCACTGTATTAAACAAACTCATAGCCTGTGTTTCAAAAAATTGACGAGTAGTAAATATTTTAATATCTGTTTATTTGATTATTAATTTCATGTTTTCGGAATCAATTTGATGGTGAGTGAATCAAATAGCTTTTTCTCTTAATTTCTACCACAATACCCTCAAAGAAATTTGAGAGTCATCAGTGTGATTACAGGCGAAATTAAAAGCAAAATTGACCAGATTTGGAACTCTTTTTGGAGTGGTGGTATTTCCAATCCTCTAGAAGTCATGGAGCAAATGACTTATCTGCTCTTTATCCGCCGACTAGATGAAATTCAGATTACCAAAGAAAAGAAAGCCAACCGCCTAAAAACTGCTGTAGAAAAGCCAATTTTTACACTTGAGCAAGATCATTTACGTTGGTCTAAATTTATTACGCTGGGCGATCCATCACAGCTTTACAATACCATCGCTAATGAAGTTTTTCCTTTCATTAAAAGCATTGGTAATGAAGATGACACCACATACAGTCATCACATGAAGGATGCTCGTTTTACTATTCCAAATGCTGCACTTTTAACTAAAGTGGTCGATCTATTGGCTGAAGTGCCAATGGATGATAAAGATACCAAAGGTGATATTTACGAGTACATGCTTGGCAAAATCGCTTCAGCAGGTCAGAACGGTCAGTTCCGTACACCTCGCCATATCATCAAGATGATTGTAGAGCTGATGCAGCCGAAACCCACGGATACCATCTGTGACCCTGCATGTGGTACAGCAGGCTTTCTTGTTGCAGCCAGTGAATACTTGAACCAACATTATAGCACCGAGATTTTTGCCAATCCTGAAGCAGCTAAACGCTTTAGTGAAGAAACTTTCTTTGGCTATGACTTTGACAGCACTATGCTTCGTATTGGTTCGATGAACATGATGCTGCACGGGGTAGAAAACCCAAGTATTGAAAACCGTGATTCTTTGAGCGAAGCGCATTCACATATTGAAAATCAGTTCAGCTTAATTCTTGCCAACCCACCATTTGCAGGCAGCCTAGACTACGAAAGCTGTGCCAAGAATATTCAGGCAATCGTAAAAACTAAAAAGACGGAACTGCTATTTTTAGCCTTGTTCTTACGCATATTAAAAACAGGTGGTCGTGCTGCGATCATTGTGCCTGATGGTGTATTATTCGGTTCTTCTAAAGCGCATAAAGATTTGCGTCAGAAGATTGTGGAAGAACAAAAGCTTGAAGCTATTATTTCGATGCCTTCAGGTGTATTTAAACCGTATGCAGGCGTTTCGACTGCCATTCTGATTTTCACCAAAACTCAATCTGGTGGTACAGACAAGGTTTGGTTCTATGACATGCAGGCAGATGGTTATTCGCTAGATGATAAGCGTAATGAACTCGATGCGTCTAAGCATGAAAATAATAATATTCCTGAGATTATTGCTCGTTTTAAAAATTTAGAAGCGGAAACAGATCGTAAAGCGACTGATCAAAGTTTTTTAGTAGATAAGGCTGATATTGCTGCCAATGGTTATGACTTGTCGATTAACCGCTATAAGGAAGTAGTATATGAGCAAGTAGAATATGAAATACCAAGTAAGATTCTGGCTGATTTAGAGCTGCTTGAACATGACATTCTCACAGGAATGAATGAGCTTAAGGAGTTACTTAAGTGAGTTTTCAAAAGGCAAAAATCTCTTCACTAAAATTGGATAGCAAAGAAAAATATCAAACTCAAAATGATAAAATTTGGTTATTAAATCTTGATCAAATTGAGCAACATACAGGAAAAATCTTATCTAAAGAATATATAAATACTTCAGAGATTGGAATTTCAACTCATTATTTTAGAAAAGGAACAGTTCTTTATTCTAAATTACGACCTTACCTAAATAAGGTTGTGGTTGCAGATGAAGATGGATTTGCTACAACAGAGTTAGTGCCTATAAATTGTGATTTGAATAAAATTAATCCAGAGTATTTAGCTTATTTTTTAAGATCAGATATTTTTCTTAATTTTGCTACTAATGTAGTTGCTGGTGCAAAAATGCCTCGTATGGTAATGAGTGAGTTTTGGAATTATGACATTCCACTTCCACCACTTTCAGAACAACGCCGAATTGCATCTATTCTAGATAAAGCAGATAAGCTACGCCAAAAGCGTCAACAAGCTATTGAAAAGTTAGATCAGCTTTTACAAGCCACGTTTATTAATATGTTTGGTGATCCTGTGAGTAATCCTAAAGGATGGGAATGCTGTAAATTAGGAAAAATTGTAATCATCAAAGGTGGTGGTACACCTAGCCGTAATATTGATGAATATTGGAATGGTCAAATACCATGGGTTACAGTGAAAGATTTCAAAGAAAATTTACTTATTAATGGCGCTTTAGAATCAATCACTATAGAAGGCGTTAATAACAGTGCAACAAATATAATTCCTAAAGGGACTTTAATTATGCCTACTCGAATGGGGCTGGGGAAAGTTGCATTAACTGGGTTGAATGTTGCAATTAATCAGGATATCAAAGCCTTATTTATCAAAGATGAGCAAAAAATATCACAAAATTTTCTTTTATATTTCTTACTTCAAATGAAAAACCAAATTATTTCTTTAGGTAAAGGAGCAACTGTTAAAGGTATTACTTTGGAAGATTTAAATTCTTTTAACACAATTAATCCCCCCTTAGATTTACAGGAAAAGTGGTCTAAGATTGCATTAGCTATTGATGATCAAAAACAGAAGCTTTATAAACAATTAGAGATTCAAGAAAATCTTTTTAAATCATTACAAAACCAGGCATTTAGCGGGAAATTATAATTTATTTAAAAGTGCCTTAATCTCATTGATTTAGGCACTGTTTAATAAATGAGACTCTGCCAATAATAGCTTTAATTTAGAGCAATAAGAAGATAAACATTCAACAGCATTATCAATAGTTCGATGCTCACCAAAAGCTAGGTTTAATGTACCATCAACCACACAGCGCTCTATTACCTTTTGGTTTATGGCATCAAAACCTAACCGAGAAATAAGAATGAGCATAGCTGTTTCTAAAGTATAGACACGTCCAGCTAAGCTGTTTGCAATTTCACTTAATGATGGTGTAGCTAATAAGGATGCTAAACAACGCTTATCGCCTGTGGCAAGTTTAGAAGATGGGGAGTTGTAAGCTGACAAAATTAATTGTGCTTCGCCACCATCAATATTTTGGGCATTAAGCAATTCATCTAAAAGCTCAGTCTGTGGTACAACATCTTGAATAATATTTGTACGCCCAAGAAATTCATGCAATTGTTGAAGACATTGAGGGTTAGTCAATTTCTTTTTGCCTTGTTTAGGGATCGCAAATTTTGCGCTCGGGGTAACAAAAAAGTCACTATCCTGAGTCTGTATGGCTTCACAGAATGGGAGAAGTAAATCACAACCTGCTAATTTGATTAAAATATCATTATCAGTGAATACAATCACATTCACATCCCAATGAGATGGCGTAAAGCCTTTTCATCGTCAAGGCGATCTACATCAACATATTGCATAAAAGTTGATTTTGCAATTTCTTGATCAGATTCGCTAATACTTAGCTTTCTGACTAAGGCTTGACATGCACTATTCGCAATTGGCATGCACTGATTAGTGTGTCCGTAATTTAAGACAATGTGGAGTGGGTCAACTTTATGGTCACGTCCTACACTTAAAGCTGAAACTGCTAATGTACTTGGGTATAAATTTCTTTCTGATCTATATGCTGCATCACTATTACCAGTCAATAATTCTAGTGCGAATTGGTTGGCAGCTTGCTCAATGTCTTCGTCATTGTGTTCACTAATTTTTTCGTCAATGACCCAGTTATCATTTGTTACATGACCTAAAATAATATGACCAAGCTCATGGGCTAAATGGAAAACTAAATAACCATATTTATGCTTGCTTGTGAGGATAATGACAGGGCGATCATATAACTTTAAGGCTAACCCCTGCATTTTAGGGGAAGGTAAATTTTCCAAAAAAATAACAGGAACACCAATTTCCCAACAGTAATCCAGCAAAATATTAAAATCTATCCATGGGCAATTTCGATTGAGTAATGTTTCTCGTATGCTTTGGGCAGATAAATTTTCTAATTGAGCTAGAGATGAGTCATAAGCTTCAAGTGTCAATCTTCCAGAAAGGGAAGAAAGCGCAACGGCTTTGTTCAAATCATGTTCTTGAACATTTTTAGCATGCTTAAATTTATGATTGGGTAAATTGAAACTAGGGTCTACATCACCTATCAAACTGCTATAACGAATACTCAAGTATTTCGAAAGTATCAATGATGCTTCTTGTAAGCCAGCAGGTGTTTTAGCGATGTCATCATGCCACCATTCAGGTAAAAGTTTTTTAATGGTTGATTTTTTAAACCCTAGGTGATGTAACTTTGTATATAGGGTTTGCATAGGGCTAATTGTTTTTGTAGTCATAGCAGCCTCCTTAAAACACAAATGCCTAAAATATTTTGTGAAACATTATACTTTATTTCGTGGAACGAAAACTATTTAAATTTTTATAAACTAAAGAAATAAATACAAATTTACATTTTGATTTGTATAATCATATCTAATATTTATTATTAAGTAATTGTTTAGTTAATAAAAAAATGGAGAGGAAATGAGTAATTTTCAGTTTTTAGAGCCTGAATTTTCAAGCTTAGCTATAACGGCTAAAGAAGCTGAAAAGCTTGTGTATATTTCCCCGCAAGCATCTTTGATGTTTGCCCGAAATTCATTAGAAAACCTTGTCTTTTGGCTGTATCAATACGATAAAAAACTCACTCAACCCTACGATCCATCCCTGTATAGCCTGATCACCGATGTAAAATTCAAGGACATTATCCCGCCCTATATTTGGGACAAGATGGATAACATCCGCATGGTGGGCAACAGTGCGGTACATGGCAAAAAATTCAAACAACTGACCACTGAAGAAACAGTTAAACACATCAGCCATTTATTCCTCATCTATGTGTGGTTTGAGCGTACTTATGGCTCACCATCAAAAGATCGCTCTCAGGCTGTTCTATTTAACCCTAAACTGATTTCTAACGCAGACAGCACCCAACCAGTCACAGCAAACAAAGAGCAGCTACAGCAAGACGCCAAAGCCTTTGATAAAGAATTTGCTGAACAACACAAAGCGTTGCGTGAACGTGAACAAAAACTCTTAGAACTCTCTGCAAGTTTGGAAGAACGTGAACAACTGCTCGCCAATATTGATGCTGATCTAGCTCAGAAACGTCAGCAAGTCGAACAAGCCAAACTTGCCAATAGCAAAGTTAAAGACACTACGGATTATAAAGAAAACGAAACTCGTAAGCTTAAAATTGACCTTCTGCTTGAAGAAGCAGGTTGGGAAATTGGCATTACTGCACGAGAAGAAGTTCCAGTCACAGGAATGCCAAGCGCATCAGGTAAAGGTTCAGTCGATTATGTACTGTATGATGCTAATGGCTTACCTTTGGCGTTGGTAGAAGCTAAACGTACATCGGTTGATCCTGAAGTGGGTCAACAACAGGCAAAACTCTATGCCGACTGTTTAGAACAACAAACAGGACAACGCCCTGTCATTTTCTACACCAATGGCTATCGCACTCGTATCTGGAATGACGTACAAGGTGGCCCACCTCGTTTAGTTCATGGCTTCTACACCCAAGCTGAACTAAAACGCCTGATTGAAAGACGTAAAAATGACCCTGATCTTGGCAGTTTCCCAATCAATGCCAATATTGTAGAGCGTTACTATCAGACCCGCGCCATCAAAGCCATGCTCGCTGCGTTTCAACGTAAGGAACGTGCAGGCTTGCTCATCATGGCAACAGGTACAGGGAAAACCCGTACTGCGATTGCCTTGGTCGATGTGTTGATGAAAGCCAATGTAGTGCAAAAAGTCCTATTTCTCGCTGACCGTACTTCTCTGGTGGTACAAGCCACCAACGCCTTTAAAGCCAACTTACCTGATTCTGCGCCCGTCAATTTGGTTGAAAGTAAAACCCAGAATGGACGGGTTTATCTTTCTACCTATCAGACTATGATGGGCTTGATTGATGAAATGAATGCGGATGGCACACGCAAATACGGTACAGGCATGTTTGACCTGATTATTGTCGATGAAGCCCACCGTAGCGTGTACCAAAAATTCGGTGAGATTTTTAAATACTTTGACAGCCTGCTTGTCGGTTTGACCGCTACACCACGCGATGAAGTAGACCGCGATACCTATGCATTGTTTGGTTTAGAAAGCGGTGTCCCAACCGATTACTATGATTTAAACCAAGCCATTGCCGATGGCTATCTCGTACCACCTAAAGCCTATTCAGTGCCATTGAAGTTCATGCGTGAAGGCGTGAAATATGATGAGCTTTCAGAAGAAGAAAAACTGCATTGGGATGAACTGGATTGGGATGGTGGTGATGCTCCTGATGAGGTAACGGCATCCAAGATCAACAAAGAACTGTTCAATACTGGTACGGTAGACAAGATGCTTCAACACTTGATGGAAAATGGCATCAAGGTTGAAGGTGGAGATATGTTGGGTAAAACCATCATCTTTGCAGTCAATCAGAACCATGCCAACTTCATTGCAGAACGCTTTGATAAAAACTATCCGCACTATGACGGCAAGTTTGCCCGTGTCATCACACACTCGACCAAGTATGCACAAAGCTTGATTGATAGTTTCAGTAAAAAAGATCTGGCTGATCCACAAGTTGCCATTTCTGTAGATATGCTCGATACAGGGATTGATGTTCCTGAAGTGGTTAACCTCGTATTCTTCAAAGCTGTACGCTCAAAAGTGAAGTTTACGCAGATGATTGGGCGCGGTACACGGCTTTGCAAAGACCTGTTTGCTCCTGAAATGGACAAGAAAGAATTCTATATTTTCGACTACTGTTCCAATTTTGAATACTTCAATGAAAATCCTGATGGTGCGCCTGTATCTACTACAGAGCCATTGGGACAACGCCTATTCAAAGCTCGATTGAATGTTTTGAGTTTGCTTAATTCACCCGATTATCAAACTGAAGAAATGAAAGCTGTACAGCAAGAAATGCGTCAGAGCTTGCAGACTGAAGTGAAGTCGATGAACACAGACAACTTCATTGTGAAATCCGAAATTGAGCATGTTGAACACTTTAAAAATGATGTGGCCTGGGACAACTTGGATGACCTTGCAATTGGCACATTACAAGAACATATTTCTAAGCTTCCGAACGAACTAGAGTCTGAGCCACTAGAAGCCAAGCTGCTTGACATGCTTTGCTATAACATCGAACTTGCCGTGTTGGAAAAAAATACTAAGGCAATTCAAGTTTATGCCAATAAAGTCATCGAAATCGCTTCTAAATTGGAAACTAAAGAAAATATTCCTGTAGTCGCTGCACAGATTAACCTGATTCAAGAAATACAAACTGAAGCCTATTGGGAAGGCATCACTGTTCCAATGCTGGAGGTGATGCGTAAACGTATCCGAGGCTTGGTGAAGCTGATTGAGAAGTCTACCTCAACGATTGTTTACTCGATGCTTGATGATGAAATTGGTGAAGCAACAGAGGTTGATATTCCTGTGGTTTCCAGTGGTGTAAACCTTGCTCAGTATCGTAAACGTGTCGAGAGTTTCATTAAAGCCAATGAAGATCACATCACCATTGCCAAATTGAAGCGTGGCTTGGCTCTTACCCCAACTGACATGAATGAACTAGAACGATTTGTGTTTGAAGCTCAGGAAGTGGAAAGCAAAGATAAATTTGAGGAATGTTTTGGTACAGATAAACCATTACCCTTATTCATCCGATCTCTCGTTGGTTTGGATCGCCCAGCAGTACAGAAGGCCTTTTCTAAGTACCTGCAAGGCTCAATTTATAATGAAAAACAAATTCGTTTTGTGGAAATGGTGATTGAGCATTTAACCATTCGGGGAACTTTAGAAGCATCTCAACTTTATGAACCACCATTTAACCAGATTCACTTTGAAGGAATTGATGGAGTATTTGGAGATAATGATGCTGATAACATATTTGAGGTTGTTGAAGCGTTTAATGAATCTGCGGTGGCGTAAACTTTAAAATTTTATTTAATAATGTACTAGGGGTTAATTTATGAATGCACATTCATATGAAATGGAAAAAACAACGTTAATCAATGAAATAGATCGTACAAGTTCATTAATTAACAAATTAATTAGCAACGTAGATTTAGAGCTGTTAAATAGTCAGCAACTTGAAAAACTTAAAAACTATAGTGAGAAGAACAAAAAGCTCAAACACAAATTAGAAAGTAATGAGTTTGAAATTGCTATTGTTGGCTTAGAGAAGGCTGGTAAGTCCACTTTTGCTAATGCCCTGATTGATAACTATGTATTACCTTCAGCACCCGAACGATGTACTTTTACTACAACGAGATTAGTTAGCGGATCGGATAAAGCTACTGTAGAGTTTTATACTGAAGCTGAATTTAATCAAATTTTTCAAGACATGCTTTTGGAGCTTGAATATCCAGCAGCAACAAGTGTTAGTTTTAAAGATTTAGACAGTAATGAATTTGAGACCTACTTTGCTAATTTAGAAGAAAAAAATAATCAACTGCATAAAAATCATGTAGGTAAAACAGATCAAGAGATCTTAGATATTTTGAAATCTAAGTCAAAATTGACTCTAAATGGAGGAAAGATAGAATTTCATGGAGATGAGTTAAACGAAGATAAATTTCAAACGTATATTAAAGGAGAAAAAAATGATACTTCAAAACCAAGAAGTGTTAAAAAAATTGAAATTGAATCCTCGAAACTAAATCAGATTGAAACAGCAATAATTTATGATGTCCCTGGTTTTGACTCTCCAACAAAATTGCATATCCGTCAAACGGAAGAACGTTTAAAAAATGCAGATGCTATTATTTTAGTTACGAATGCTGGAACTAATCCTAGTATTCAAGGAACGTCATTAAGTGTTATTAAAAATAATACTGATAGTGATGGAATTGCTTTAAAAGATAAATTATTTGTTTTTGGTAATCAAATTGACAGAGTAAATAACCCTGATCAATTGAATGGTAACTATGAAATCTTAAAGAATGATGTTCTAAAATATAAAATTGGTACGGAAAAAAGAGTATTTTCTGGGTCGGCATATAAGTATCTTGTATCTGAAAAATCCATTATCCAAGATAAAGATTATGTATGTAAGTATGATATTGATTCTGGTATAGATGCTATTAGATCTGAATTGGAACATTATTATCAGACTGAGAGATTTCAAATATTAAAACAAAAAGTAAATACAAATTTAAAATGTATTAAAACTGTTTTTGAAGAAATTCATCAAAATAACGACTCAAACTACAATATTGAAACTTCCTCTGATAAACAAAAAAGCTTAATTATTACAGCAGAATATCGTAAAATTCAGAAAAGATTAAGAGAGCAACTCAAGACATTTATTTTTAATAAAAAGCATCAGATTCATAACGAAAAATGGTTATCTAATAAAATTCAAGAGGAAATTGAAAGTAATAAGTATTTTAATGAAGTTGAAGAAGAGTTATTTGATAAAGTAAGAATTCTTACTGATGAAAGTATTCGTGTCGATTTACAAGTGGAGAAAGTAAATAGACATATGAGAGATGAAATTCATCTACAGTATTTAGAAGATTACCTAAACTTAATCAAAGATATTACTAATGAAAATTGTAAAGAAATTGAAGTCTTATTGCTTAAAGAGTTTGCAAGTGCTGTAACTGGGAATTCTTCATATAGCGAAGAGATTCAAGAGCTGTGTGAAAATATAATAAAGAAAATCACTTCAGAAGTTGCTCACAATTCATATAGATTTACATATCTCGTAGAAAGATTTTCCAGGGATATATTTGATATACTGTTAAATTCTCCGATAGCAAGCCATGATAGGATGAATCGTTTTGAAAGATCTAGTCATGAAATAATACATCTAGATCATTATTATTCAAAAGGGCAAGGTAATCTTGTAAACTTGCTTTTAAGCCAAAATGAAAGTTCTTTAATTGTTGATGCTGTCAACACAATTCCGAAGCTAACAATGGATGTAATTAGAATTGCAAATAGTATAAATGGTTCTAATCAAACTATTGAATCTTTGCAAAAAATACTTAGCTCATTTAAAGATATTGTTCCATCTTCAATTGTTGAAAAAATCCCTAATCCGCAGGTCATCTTGGATAAATATAACATACGTCCTAGTACTACGAAGGAAATGGTGATTAAAGAAATTAACAATGATATTAACAACCTTAAAAAAATCTTGATTAAAGCTGTTATTCCAGCCATAGATCTTGAATTAGTGTTTATTAATGGTGTTGATAAACAAGTTAAGTTGTTGTTATCAGCTATGGAAAATGAAAATCATAAATTTGCAAAAACTTTTGATGAGTTTTTATCTAATATAGTTCCAATAGTAAAGAAAAATGATCTAGATAATGTGGGAAATATTATTGAAAGATTAGAGTTAAAAAAATCTATCCTAAATAGTTTATTAGCATAATTTATTTTTGTTAAAACTAATCTGACAGTTATTCATACAATGTAGTATCTGTCAGGTTTTATATTAGTATGAAATTTTATTTAGCCTTTTCTGGTAATATCTATATAAAGTTGGTCTTATTCTAAAGCTATTTATAGTTGTTTAAGTTTCTTAATGTGGTTTTTTATATAATAAAATTATTTGTATTGAAATTATACATTTAATTTTTAATTCATTTTTAGTGTTACTTATTATTGAAATGTTTAATGAGAGTGATGTAGCATAAATAATTGAAAATATATAGGTAAATATATGGGTAATAAATATTATAATTCTTCAGAAGACACGTGGGTAGATGCTCTTAAGGATGATGGAACTGAGAATGATTATTTTGAAACTGAAATAAAAAATAAGTTAAAATCTGCATTGCAAATGCCTAATATTATGGTGCTTGCAGGAAGCGGAACTTCATTAGGTGATGTTGTTAATGGCCCTAAAATGCGGGATTTATGGTTAGCCTGTACCACAGAAGATATGGAGGAAACTGCTAAAGATTGTTTTGGTGAAAGTAAATATATTTCTGAGGATATTAAAAATCAAAATATAGAAGTATGTCTATCTCATTGTGAAGCATATTTACAAGTTGGTGAGGAAACAGAAAAAACAGAACTATTTTTAAATGAGTGTAAGAAACTTATTTTAAAAAAATGTAGGTTTATAAATGATAAAGATACTCAGTTAGTTGGTCACAAAGAATTTATTAGAAAATTAGCTAGAAGAAAGTCAAAAGATCCCAGAGTTAAGTTGTTTACGACGAATTATGATACATGTTTTGAAGACGCTGCTGGATTATTAGGTATTACTGTAATAGATGGATTTTCTTTTTCGATTCCTCGTATTTACGATGCTAGGTTTTTTGATATGGATATTGTCCGAAGAAATACGACAACGTCTTCAACAAACATCCATTATTTAGAAGGTGTATATCAGCTCTATAAGCTACATGGATCTACAAATTGGAGTCGCGATAGTGATAGTCCTTATATCATCAAACAAGAAGAAAATGTGGAGGCTGAAGATAGCTGTATGATTTTTCCTGCAAAAGGAAAATATCAACAGTCATATATACAACCACACTTAGAACTAATTGCTCGCTTTTCACAAAGTCTGAGAGAGCCAAATACATGCTTAATTATTGCTGGATTTGGTTTTAATGATGATCATTTATCTGAACCAATTTTATCTGCAATACTCTCTAATCCACATTTAAAAGTGATTATTGTGTCACCTTGTATTGAAAGTGATTTTAAAAAAGTTCCACCTGATACTTCTAAATATTGGGGAATCTTTAAAAAGATTGCTGCTGATAGAAAAAATGATGAGATTTTTTTCATCAATTGTGATTTTCAACAATTTTCAAGTCTCATTCCTGATCTTACAGCTTTATCTCCTGCGGAGAATCTTCATGTAAATATGAAAAAGCTCTTTGGAGCTTCACATGTATAATAATGGTGTGATTAAACCTGAATTACTTTTTGGTAAAGTAAATGCTGTAAATGCAAATTCAGTAAACTTTGAATATATTAATCTTCAACATCAGGCAACTTATTTTCATGGTAAACGTTATGGAAAAGGAGAGGTTGGTGAATTCATATTAATTGAAAGTCAGGTAAACTTAATTCTTGGTCGTATTGTAGAAATAAAAAAAGACGATTTAGAACAATCAAATTTGGAAATTGCTGGAAGAATTCACTTGCTTGGCACAATTCAAATGGATAATTTATATGTTACAGCAGGTGTTGAATACTATCCAAACATTAATGATCTTATTTATTCAGCTCCACATGAACTTATAGCTCAACTGCCCAAACGCATGAATAAAGAGACACCGAAGGTTGAATTAAATATCGGTTATATCGATGTAGATCAAGGCTGTGATATCACAGTAACCCCAGAAAAGCTATTTGGACGACATTTGGGAATTTTAGGCTCTACGGGTGGCGGTAAAAGTTACACGACAGCAAAGATTTTAGAAGAATGTAGAAAATTCAATTCGAAAATAATTATTCTTGATCCTACGGGAGAGTATAAGGATTTTTCTGGAGATGATATTGAAAATGTTCATTTGAGTGAACCTATCAATCCAGCTATTGATTCTTATGCTGTTAGCCTCCCTCCAGAATGCTTTCAAGAAACTGATTTTATAGCTTTATTTGAACCTTCTGGGAAAGTACAAGGTCCTAAATTTCGGGAGGCGATTCGCAGTTTAAGATTAGCTAAAATCATTGAACAGAGAAATGATGAGCATGTAGAAAAAATTGAAAGAGGTGTTTACCTTAAAATTGGAAAATATGAAAAAAGTTGGACACAAACTATTCGATATATTGGGGGAACTGAACAGCTTGAGAACCCTAAATCTCCTTTTGATCCATCAAGGCTTTGTTTGCAGCTTAAACAAGAATGTATATATCCTGCGAATAGTAATGGTATATGGAATGAAGATCCCAGTAGTTTTAGCTATTGTTTGTCATTAATATCAAGAATAAATGGAATTACAAATTCTAAGACTTTTGGATTCGTCTTTAAGCCAAAAGCTGAGTTGCCTACACTTATACAAAAAATTGATCATTTTAATAGTTCAGATAAGAAAATTTTAAGAATAGATTTAAGTGATGTTGCATTTGAGTTTAAAGCTAGAGAAATTGTTGCAAATGCTATTGGTCGTCATCTATTGAGTCAAGCAAGGGCAAAGAAATTTTCAGATAAACCGATTGTTATCTTTCTAGATGAAGCACATAACTTTATTGGTAAATCTATTGGTAATGAAGATACGTTTGCCAAACTAGATTCATTTGAATTAATTGCTAAAGAAGGTCGAAAATTTGGTTTAAATATTTGTCTAGCGACTCAGAGACCAAGAGACATAACTGAGGGTGTTTTAAGCCAGTTAGGAACATTGATTGTCCATAGACTCACTAATGACCGTGATAGAGAAATAATTGAACGCGCTTGTGGTGAAATAGATAAAGCGGCATCAGACTTTTTACCAAGTTTACAGCCAGGGGAAGCTGTTCTCATTGGAAATGATTTTCCTATTCCTTTAACTGTAAATATCCACAAGCCAGTTGTAGCACCAAATTCATCTGGAGCAGACTTTCAAGATAAGTGGGCTTAATGAAAGTATTGTAAAAATTAAGTCATTTCAGATTAAATTCTTTTTGAATTAAATAATAAGCATAAATAAGTATTTGTCTTAAGTGGTCTACTCGGAACAGGAATAAGAGGTGGATCAGGAAATTTGAACAACACTTATAAGTGATATTTTGCTCCCCAAATGATGTTATAAACATCAATATATGGAGTATTTTATGGCACGTAGACCAAGAAGAAATCATTCAAATGAT
>NZ_JABERK010000080.1:0-37517 GCF_013004315.1 Acinetobacter sp. ANC 5378 | reverse complement strand
ATTTGAATGATTTCTTCTTGGTCTACGTGCCATAAAATACTCCATATATTGATGTTTATAACATCATTTGGGGAGCAAAATATCACTTATAAGTGTTGTTCAAATTTCCTGATCCACCTCTCATATAAATATTACGATGGTTTGAATGTTTAACCTCTAAGTTGCCAACACCACAGCACATATCCCAAATGATGTAATCTTTTTGCCAGTTCTTACCCAGAATTTCACTGAGTTTGTCATACGCCTTATCTACAACATGCAATGGAGTATAAAATGCGCCTTTAAAACTGCGTTCGTCCAACGGAATTAAACTGTCACGGCGCTCAAGCAAATAGTTCCTGTATTCTTCTTTTGGAGGTCTATTATAAATAGCCCAAAATTGACGGTATCCCTCCTTATTACCTAATTCCTATATATGACCATTCAACATAAATGCTGGTTTATTGTCGATAAATATTAAACGTGCTGGTAAATCTTTGTGAGTACTTACAGTACCATCATTCATAATATCGGCAAAAAATAGTAAAGCATAATCGTCATCTGCTACACCTACTAACTCTTTACCTATCATTTTCACCCATTTGTCGAACACCTGCTTTAAGTTATCAGGCGTGATATGTGTGCGGATGATGTCACCAGACTTAATTGCAGTTTTTACGGTGGATATGAATTCTTCCTCATGGGTAGCCAATTTGAAAGATACAAAGTATGTCCCGATGTAGGTAGAAATGGCTTCGAGTGCTTCTTGTGTATATTGACTGGCAGACTTGCCCCATTTTACGGTTTTCTTTTCTAAAAATGGAATTACGTCACTGCTTTTCATAATTGCAGCTTTTTCGGTATCAATCACCGCAAGAAATGGAGGAACAGTTTCCCCTTTATTCAGCGATTGTTGTACATAGTGCAAAAGTTGAGTAAACATAGCATAACTGCTGTGTTTACCAGTATCTTTCGCTTCAAACCAAATTTCTTCTGTTTGAATGTCGATTAAACCCTTGGTATAACCTTTTAGTCCTAATGTTTTAATATAGGCATCTTTAACATCTTCTTCACTTTTTACTTTTTTTAAAGATTCATACAGCGACATTTTAAAACCCTAGAGTAAATATTTTTGCTATTAAGTAAAAAAAACTATCTTCTACATAATCACTAATCAGTCTGTTTGATCCAAATAATTCCCCGCCACCTTCACATAATGACGCGCTGAATAAGGTAAAAACTCTTTTTCTTTATCTGTGAGTGGACGGGCTTTTTGTACCGGACTACCGACATATAAATAACCACTTTCAAGACGTTTACGTGGTGGCACCAAAGAACCTGCACCAATCATGACATCATCTTCAATAATCACGTCATCTAAAACAATGCTGCTGATGCCGACCAATACACGATTTCCAATGGTACAGCCATGTAATTTCACGTGATGTCCAATGGTGACATCTTCGCCAATAATTAGCGGTGAGCCTTCAGGCTTGTCGGCTTTTTTATGACTGACATGCAACATCGCATGATCTTGGACATTGGAATTTTTGCCAATATGAATATGATTCACATCACCACGAATCACCGCAAAAGGCCACACCGATACATTTTCAGCCAAAGTCACGTCACCAATTACCACGGACATTTCATCAATGTAGCAAGTGGCATCAATTTTAGGATGGTGATCTAAGTAAGGGCGAATATTCTTTTTCATCATTAGAAGTCAGGGCAATAGTTATGTGGTCATTATAAAATAAAAAAAGCACCCATACCGAAGTAGGAGTGCTTTCTCTTTAGTTTAAGACTGAATTAAAACTTTAAATTTAATTAAAACAAGTTACTAAAGAATTGTTTGATATGGTCGATCATTTTTGCAAAGAAACCTGCTTCTTCAACGTCTTGAAGTGCAACAAGTGGTTTCTCTGAAATGACTTTACCATTAATGCTGGCTACATATTTACCAACCACTTGACCTTTTTTAAGCGGTGCAGTGAGTTTAGGTTGAACAACCAATTGGGTTTTGATCGCGTTGGCCTGACCTTTCTGCATGGTAACGTTGAAGTTTTCGGCTAAGCCAATTTGAACGTCATTGCTTTTACCATACCAAACTTTCGCTTTAGCCAAGACCTGATTCGCAGGTTGAACTTTAACGGTTTCAAAGTTTGCATAACCCCAAGCCAAAATTTCACGTGTTTGAGATGCACGCTCGTTCATGCTTGGCGCACCAAAAATCACTGAAATTAAACGCAATGGACCACGTTTGGCAGAAGTGGTTAAACAGTAACCTGCTTCTTCAGTATGACCCGTTTTTAAACCGTCTACACTTGGGTCGGTATAAAGCAAGGCATTACGGTTGCCTTGTTTAATGCCGTTAAAGGTAAATTCTTTTTCAGAGTAGATTGGGTAATATTTTGAGCTGTCATGAATGATATGTTGTGCAAGTGTCGCCATATCTTTTGCAGTCGAGTAGTGACCTTCAGCAGGCATACCGGTTGCATTGATGAAGCTGGTATTGGTCATGCCGATACGTTTTGCTTCTTCATTCATCATGTGAGCAAAAGTACCTTCATTCCCAGCAATATGTTCTGCCATGGCTTTAGAAGCGTCATTACCTGACTGGATGATAATCCCGCGGAGCATTTCCAATGCTGTTGCAGTACCGTTAAGCGGTACATACATACATGATTCCGTGCTACTGCCACGACACCATGCCGATTCGTTCATACGAACTTTTTCATTTTCCGTGAGATCACCGCTCAATAACTTCTGTTCGATGATGTAACTGGTCATCATCTTGGTCATTGAAGCAGGGGCTAATTTTTCATTTTCATTTTTTGCTGCGAGGATTTGCCCCGTCTCATAGTCCATCAAAACATAAGATTTATTATTGAGTTCTGGTGGTGCAGATAAGACAGTTGCTGCGTATGTGAAACTCGGTAAAAGTAATAATGCAGCAAGGGCGCTTTTTCTGGTCATTCTAGGTGGTTCCAATACGTGAATAAGGCACAAAGAGCCTAGCATTCTAGGATAAAGCTAGGCCGACTTCTATGGGGAAATCGGCTTATTTCAAAAGTATTGTAACCAATTTGTGTCAATTGTTATAAGTCGTCAGTTCTTGGCAAATTTCTTTGTTTTTCGAGTCGCCGGCTTTTTTCGCATCAGTACGAGCTTCAGCTAAAATGGATTTAAATTTTTTCTCTTTACTCAGCTTAGATAAAGCTGAAACAGCATCTTTTTCCTGGGGTAAATATTCCTGCGCAAGTTTGGAATATCCTCTCGAAAACTGCGCATCATCTTTCACTAGACTTGGGCAGACTTCTGACAGCACATAAATAGCTGCAAGTTCTTGTTGGGTCACTTTTTGAATCGGTGTGACTTCAATATTTTCATCTTGTTGTGTGGCAGCGTGAGTCACTGAAAGTGACATTACAGCAGTGGTCAATAGACCCAAAGAAAGAGATTTGAACATGGATGATTTCATTTAAGCAGACCTAAATTATTTAAAAATATAACAATATAAATAAGCTTAACGATATTTTTAGTAATTGTAAGTACACAAATGTATTGAAGCTGTTGAAAATTGAAGAATCAATGAATGAAATTTGACTTATATTTATTTTATAAAAAAGGGCATGAAGATGGATAATCTGCATGCCCTTTTATAGAATGCTCAATACGTTGAGTATTCTAGACAGATGATCTGCTGTGAATTATGCGTCGTAATTGATTACGTCATCACAAACTGATTTTTGTTCATCTTTGCTGGTTTCTTTTGCAGCTTGACGCGCTTCATCAAGAACAGACTTATATTCTGTATCTGCTTGAATTTTATCGTAAGTCATCGATTTATCTGAATAGTCTTGCAGGTAAGACTGAATGAGCTGATGAATATTGTGATCAAATTTTGCATTTTTACCAACAATTGCAGGGCATACTTCAGCCATAACTTGAGTCGAAGCAATGTCTTCTTTAACAATAGTATTGGCTTCTGCTTGAGTTAAGCCTTCATCGGCTAAAACAGCTTGTGATAGTAACGCTGCAAAACCTAAACCCAAGAAGCTACGAAATGAGATCGTTGTAATCATTTTTTAGTCACACATTTTGAATGGATGTCGAGGGTTAAATATATATAATTCTTTATCTTATTCAATCAAATGTTCTGACCAGTCATTTTTCAAACCGTTACGAGATTTTTAAGTGAATATATTAATTGCCAATGATGATGGTGTTTTTGCTCCCGGTATCCAAGCGCTTGCGCATGCTTTAGCTCCTTTGGGGCGCGTGGTGATTGTTGCACCTGAAAGTGAACGCAGTGGTTTTTCCAGTGCCTTGACTTTAGATCGACCTTTACGTCCCATTCAAATTTCACCCGATGTTTGGGCGGTAAATGGCACACCGGCAGATTGCGTGTATCTGTCTATGAATGGTTTATTTGATTTTGAATTTGATCTGGTGGTCAGTGGTATTAATAGTGGTGCCAATTTAGGCGATGATGTTCTGTATTCTGGAACCGTTGGTGCAGCTTTTGAAGGGCGTCTAATGAAACAACCTGCAATTGCAGTCTCTATGGCAGGGCAAAATGTTCGTTCTTACGAGCACCCGAAAGATTATGCTGTCGCTGCACAATGGGTGCATGATTTTATTGCGTCTGGTTTGCCTGTTTTACCTCCGCGTCACATCTTTAATGTCAATATTCCAGATGTGGCTGAATTACAAGGTTCAAAAATTACCTATCAGGGCAGACGCAGTCAATCCAAACCCATCACCAGTCATGTAGATCCACGCGGTCGTCAAGTCTATTGGATTGGTCTTTCTGGCGAGGCAGTCGCGGAGCCTAAAAAAGGCCTGACTGAAATAGACTCGGATTTTTTTGCCGTAGCAAATGGCTATGTCAGCATCACGCCGATTCAAATGGACGCTACAAATTATGACATTTTAAGCACATTGCATGCACAGTTTTCCAAATAGTTGCAAGTAGTGTTATAACTTTGTGAAAATGTAGAATTGAAATAATTTTTTATATATTTTTTTGCTAATCTTGGCGCAAATCAATAAATACATTTGTATGTAGAGAGGAAGATTAATGCACGTGGTGTCACAATATCGCTTATTTGCTGTGCCTTCAGCCTTGCTGAAAACCATTGTATTGTCTACAGCTGTTATTTCCACTGTCATTTTGAGTGGCTGTGCTTCAAAACCACAAATTCATAATGCAACCCGTTATGCAGCTGCACCAGACTACTATACCGTTCGATCTGGAGATACTTTAAGTGGGATTGCCGCACGTTATGGTCTAGCTTATACCAGCGTTGCTGATATGAATGACATAACACCGCCATATCGCATTTATGTTGGACAGTCTTTACGTTTAAAAGATTCTGGTTCACGTCGTACCACCACGACGCAAGCCGTGACACAAGCTGCACCGATCCAACGTCAAACCGTTCAACTTCCAACTACTCCAGCGAAAACCACTGCACCAGTTGTAGCCAATGTTCCAACTGCACCTGTGGCATCCTCTAAAGCATCTGCGTTACGCTGGGTCAAACCAAGCAATGGTGCAGTACTGCAAAACTTTAATTTAGCCAATAATATTAAAGGGATTCGCTATACAGGCAATGTGGGGGATACCATTTATGCAGCAGCGGATGGACAAGTGGTTTATGCAGCAGATGGCTTAAAAGAATATGGCAACCTGATTCTGATCAAGCATATTAATGGTTACATTTCAGCGTATGCACATAACAGTAAAATGAACGTGAAAAGTGGTGAAAATGTGACGGCTGGGCAGAAGATTGCGGAAATGGGTTCATCCGGTACAACCCGCACTATGCTTGAATTTCAGGTTCGTCTAGATGGCAAGCCTATTGATCCGACTAAGGTATTACCTATTAATTAAATAAAATAATGCATTACTTAAATTTCACCGTATAATACAATGAGTTGCTTTTATCGAAAGATAAAGCATCTCATAAGTTCAGAGGGAAATTTATGTTAGATCAACTTCGAGCAATGGGTGTTTTTGCTTGTGTTGTAGAAAAAAACTCGTTCAGTGGTGCAGCCCGAAATTTAGGGATCACCACCAGTGCTGTAAGTCAGCAAATTCGTTCTTTAGAACATGAGATGGAAGTTACACTTTTACATCGTTCTACCAGAAAGTTGAGTTTAACTGAAGCGGGACAAGCTTTTTTCCACAGCTGTCAAGAGATGCTCGCTGCCGCAGAGCGCGGAAAAATACGAATTAATGAGCTGCGTGATGATCTTGTTGGTGATTTACGTATTGCAACTACGCCAGAATTAGCTGCAAATCATGTCATTCCAGCATTGTCACATTGGATGTCTGCTCATCGAGGTTTGGCAGTCCATGTAGAAGCTGACAATCAATATATTGATCTGATTGACGGTCGTATTGATATTGCGTTGCGAATAAGTTCAAAAATTGAAGATAATAATTTGCATGTGGTGCCGCTTGCTCGAGTTGAGCAGGTTCTGGTTGCTTCACCGAGTTATTTGAATCAGTCAGCACCTGTTTCACGTCCTGAGGATTTAAAGCATCATGATTTAATTCCAATGAATGTGATCAAAAATTATCAATCTTTGTCATTCCAGCATGGTGTGACAAATGAAGATATTAGTTTGGAGATGCGTTCGAGATTGACCTCAAATAATGTCTTGGTTGCCAAAGCATTATGTCAGCAAGGACACGGTATCGCTCGAATTTTATATTTAGATGCACAAAAAGATTTAATCAATGGCGCTTTGGTTGAAGTTTTACCGGAGTGGAAATTACCAAGTTTTACCCTGTATGCCATTATTTCAAAACATGAACAACAGCCGATGAAAATTCATCGTTGTTTAGAGGCACTAAAACAATATTTCTGCCAATTACCCGGCGGCAGAATTTATCAAGAAGCTTCATAAAAGCCGATGAGTATGAAAAAAAGCCGCTATCAGCGGCTTTTCGTTTTTTACTGATTAAAGAATTAAGCTAAAAAGGCTTTAATCATTTTTACAAGACGAGCAATCAATTGATCTGCTTGTTCTTGGGTAATGTTTAAAGTAGGCAATAGGCGAACCACAGAACCTGCAGTCACATTAATAATTAAATGATATTCATCACGGGCAATATTAACCAGTTCACCACATTCTTTCGGTAACTCAATACCAATCATGAGACCGAATCCACGAACTGTCACGTTTTGATCACTCAGCTGTTGAGCCAGTTGCTCAACGATATAGCTTCCCATTTTCGCAGCATTTTCAACCAGATTTTCTTTCTGAATAAGATCAATCACAGTATAAACAACACGTGAACCCAATGCTGTACCGCTATAAGTTGAACCATGGCTGCCAGCAGTCAGTACACCGACACCGCGACCCTGAGTCATAACCGCGCCAATCGGGAAACCGTTACCCAAACCTTTTGCAGTGGTTAAAACATCGGGAACAATGTTGGTATGCTGGTAGGCAAAGTATTTACCGGTACGACCATTACCGGTTTGAACTTCATCAAGCATCATCAACCAGTTATGTTGATTACAGATTTTACGAATTTCTTCGAGGTAGCTAAAACCTTGAGGTGCAGTATTGACACCACCTTCACCTTGAATCGGTTCAACAAAAATAGCCACGATGTCCGGGTGGTTAATGGCTGCTTCTTCAATGGCTTCAATGTCACCAAAAGGTACGCGAATAAAACCTTCTACCAGTGGGCCAAAACCTTCCTGAACTTTTTTGTTGCCGGTTGCAGCAAGGGTCGCCATGGTACGACCATGGAAAGAACGATCTGCAACAATAATTTTAGGATTGGCAATGCCTTGCATTGATCCAAATTTACGAGCAATTTTAATTGCACCTTCATTGGATTCTGCACCGCTGTTCGAGAAGAAAATTTCTTCCATGCCTGAAACTTCAGCAAGTTTTTGTGCTGCAGCAGTTTGCCAAGGCACTTCAAACAAGTTGCTGGTGTGAATGAGGGTTGCCGCTTGATCAGCAATGGCTTCTGCAATAACAGGATGAGCATGACCTAGACCACATACCGCAATACCTGTAAGTGCATCAAAATATTCAGTGCCATCTTCTGTATAAAGATAAGAACCTCGACCGCGAACAAAGCTGATCGGCTGACGGCCAAATACTGGCATCAAGTGTGAAGGTTGATCAGATTGCACTGGGGCAAGGGTAATGTTATTCATGACTAACTCTTATCTGTTAGGTGGGAAAATAAAGGTTTATCTAAGCAAAAACTGCTACAGAATAAAAGCCCAAATGTAAATAAAAATGGAAATATTGCTTTAGTCATACTGTTTTGTTAAGTTTTGGGTATAATGCGAGGCAGATTAGTTGAGGATTTATCAATGACTGAACAAGCACGCGACACTGAAGCGTTAATTCGTGACCAAATTGCTAAACATGCAGTACTTCTTTATATGAAAGGTACGCCGCAATTCCCACAATGTGGTTTCTCTGCACGTGCGGTAGAAGCACTCAGTCAAATTGGTCGTCCATTTGCTTATGTAAACATTTTGGAAAACCAGGATATTCGCGCGACTTTGCCGCAAATTGCAAATTGGCCTACTTTCCCACAATTGTGGATTAATGGCGAATTAATTGGTGGTAGCGATATCATGCTAGATATGTTCCAAAAAGGTGAATTAAAATCTTTGGTAGAACAGCACAGCCCAGCACCTGAAGCTTAATTCAGTTGTGATGTGGTTTTAAAAAAGCGCCTGGTGGCGCTTTTTTAATGGGTTGGTTTAATGGTGCTTTTTAAAGAAGCAGATTACTCTGCTTCTGACTTATCCTTGCTGGCATTTTTAGATTCGACCACATCAGACGGAAGCGGTTGTTTTTCTGCTTCTTCTTTCAGCTTTTTTTTTGCCTTTTTCTTTTTTTTCTTTTTCTTGGTCTCTTCCTCAAACGCTGCACCATCTTCAATGGCCTGCCAATATTCAAGTTGCTCCATCACAGCAGCATAAATTGAATTTTTGCTATAGCGACCTTTCTTGTTCAACGTGCCGACAGGGCGAGCCATGAGAATTTCTAAAGCTTGGTCGATGGTTTGAATGGCATGAATATGGAATTGACCTTTTTCAACCGCTTCAATGACATCGTGTCGCAACATTAAATGTTGCATATTTTGGCGTGGAATAATCACACCTTGTTTTCCGGTTAAGCCTTGTAATTTACAAGCATCGAAGAAGCCTTCAATTTTGGCATTTACACCGCCAATAGGCTGGACTTGACCGAGCTGATTCATTGAACCTGTAATTGCCCAAGATTGGTCAATTGGCAGTTGGCTAATCGCTGATAGGAGTGCAGAAAGTTCAGCCACGGTTGCACTGTCACCATCCACCTGACCATAGCTTTGTTCGAAGGCAAGGGCAGCCGAGAAATGTAAAATCTGTTCACGACCAAAGTGCGCTTTGAGGAAACTTGACATCAATAACACACCTTTGGCATGTAAGGAGCCACCGAGTTCTACACTACGTTCAATATCCAGGATATCACCACCGCCTTGATAAACCGAAGCGGTTAAACGCGAAGGCAAACCAAATTCAACATCTGCATACTGAATCACAGAGAGGGCATTGATCTGTCCTAAACGATGACCTTTGGTTTCAATGAGCTGTGTGCCACGAGACAAATCTTCCCAGTACAATTCACGTAAATAACCGAGGCGGTACTTACGATGATCGAGTGCGGTATTGATATGTTTATCGCTAACGATTTTGTCACCCGATTTTTCCGTATGGTGATGTGCTTCGCGAATCAAATCACCCAAAGTCAAAGCATGTAATGACAATGAACTTTGATCTTCTGCCTGACGACTTGAATCGGTCAGTAAGGCAGCTAAAGCGGAACGGTCAAAAGGGAGTAATTTATCTGCTTGCACATAATCGGCAATCAGCTGCATGTACGCCTGCTCATTGCTGTCATTACGTTGTAATGTATCGGTAAAGTCGGCACGAATCTTAAAGACACTGCCCAGTTCTGGTTCTACTTCCAAAATTTCATAATAAACTTCAGGTTCTGCAAGTAAAACGACTTTTAAATTCAATGGAATAGATTGCGGTTCAATCGAAATACTGCCGGTTAAAGTCAGCATATGTTCCAGTGAAGATAGTTTCAGCTGCCCAGACTTTAATGCACGTTTTAAACCTTGCCATGCATAAGGCTGTTCAAGCAGTTGCTCCGCTTCGAGCATTAAAAAGCCGCCATTGGCTTTATGTAGCGTGCCTGGGCGAATCAGGGTGAAGTCTGTGGTAATGGTGCCATTTTGAGTAAGCTGTTCGACATGACCCAATAAATTGTAATGCGTTGGGAAGTCTTCAAAAATCACCGGTGCACCAGAATTTGGCTTATAGGACACAATGATATTGGCTTGATAACGCGCAGGCACGCGGCTAAAAAGCCCAGGCGTAAAGTCATCTTCTTCTTGCTCAAGCACAATTTCGACATTGTTAATAATGTCTTCGGCATAATATTTGAGATAGTCTTTTAAGCCTTCGACTTCACCAAATTTATTCAGGATTTGCTCGATACGCGGCATGACCACTTGTTTGGCGATATCGCGATTTAAGCTTTGTACTTTGTCACGTGCATCATCTTCCAGATCACCTAAGTGCAAGCCTAAGCGTTCCAGTTTTTTGTCCATGTAACGCATATTGGTTGAAATTTCAGCACGCTCTTTACTGTTTAGCGCATTAATTTCCTCTGGCGTCATTTCGTGAGGGGAATCATCAATGAAATGTACAGGTACAAAACAGTGTTCTTCATGACGTGTAATCAGTTTCAGATCAAGCGCTTCACCTTCTTTGGTGAGTTCAATCAGCGCTTGTTGTTGCTCATCCCCAATTTGCTGGCGAATCAGCTCAATACGGTTATGATAAATTTCTGCGGTAAAACGGCGTTCTAATTGCTTTAAGATGGTTTGCCAGGTCTGATGCAATAGCGTTTGAAATTTCGCTGCTTGACCTGAAGGAAGCTCTAACGCAATTGGTTGACGCGGCAGTTTGAAATTATTGACGTAGACCCAGTCGTTTGGTGTCGGCATGGTTTTGGCGTGTTGTTGCAATAAACGCTTGATCATGGTGCGTTTACCGAGGCCGGCCGTACCCACAGCAAAAATGTTATAGCCTGAATAAGGTAGAGCAATACCTGCTTCTACAGAGGCACGTGCGCGATCTTGCCCCAGAAAATTATTCAGGGGTTTCAGTCGACGCGTTGACGCAGGAATTTTATCGTAATTAGGAATATGCGTCAGTTGTTCAGATTTCAGTTTGGTTTTTTCTAAAGTGCTTTGTATTTCTGGTTGTTCAAATGCTGATGTTAAAATGTTTTGGCTTGGTAGTTCATTGTTGCTAATAATATTGGCAGATAAAGAAGAGTTCATTTGCTCGAGTCTTTGGGTCACTGTAAAATCCAAAACGAAATATTGCGATAGAGATTTAAAGGTATACAGGTTTGCTTGAAAAATTCAAGCAGACATGACAGTTTAATCGATAAAATAAAATAATGATTTCGTAAATATTGTTGAAACCTATCGCATTACGCGTTTGAATAGCGACATTGAGTTTTTGCAGAACATAATAAATTAATGACAACACAATCTACTGGATGGAAATCGGCCTTTACCGCCTTTCTTGATCGCCGTGCCCTTATTATGCTGTTTTTGGGTTTTTCCGCAGGTATTCCGATATTACTGATTTTTTCAAGCCTGTCTTTATGGCTCGGAGAAGCCGGAATTGATAAAAGTGCGGTCACTTTTTTTAGCTGGGCAGCACTGGGCTATTCCTTCAAGTTTGTTTGGGCACCGTTAATCGATGAATTACCTGTTCCGGTACTGACGAAAATACTCGGTCGGCGTAGGGCGTGGTTGCTGATTGCGCAGATCCTGATTATCTGTGCCATTTGTATCATGGCATTTTCAAATCCTGCTTTAGGGCAAAGTTATTTGTACCAGATGGCAGTGGGTGCAGTATTGCTGGGTTTTTCTGCTGCTACCCAAGATATTGTGATTGATGCTTACCGTATTGAACTGGCAGAAACTCAAATGCAGACGGTTCTAGCATCTACCTACAATGCAGGTTATCGCATCGGGATGATTGTAGCAGGGGCTGGTGCATTATTTTTGGCTGCCTCCTTGGGTACTGCGAAAGGCAACTATATTTATAGTGCTTGGAAGATTACCTATTTGGCTATGGCTGGGGTGATGCTGGTGGGTATTATCACCACATTGGTGATTCGTGAACCGCAAGTGAATCGGGTCTATAAAGATTATAAACGTACCGATTACTACCGTTTGGTCGCGGTATTCTTTGTGGCCGTAATCAGTTTTGTACTGAGCTATATTTTCTCTGGTAATTTAACTGAAGCGATTAAATCACAATTTGAAATTTCAGATTCTTTCTTACTTTTTTGCTTTGAAGCTTTACGTTTTATTGGTTCTGCTGCTGTTGCGTTATTGGTGGGTTCACTGCTGGTGAAAATGGGTGCCGTAAACAAACAAATGGCATTTGAAACCTGGGTCAATCCGATTGCAGATTTTTTTAAACGTTATGGCGTAAAACTGGCATTAGTGCTGTTGTTGTTGATTGGTTTTTACCGTATTTCCGACATTATTGCTGGTGTAATCTCGAATGTGTTCTATCAAGATTTAAACTTCACCAAAGAACAAATTGCGGAAGCAGTTAAAATTTACGGGGTGATTTTTAGTCTGGTTGGCGGTTTCTTGGGTGGTTTGCTGGCACAGCGTATGAACATTATGAAATTAATGTTTGTCGGTGCAGTATTAGCCAGTTCAACTAATTTGATATTCATTGGCCTGGTGAAATCAGGACAGCAAATCAATGATGTCAATGTTACGGTCGGACAGCAGAGTTATAAAGTGCAGTCCAATGAAGTTGGATATTGGAAACTTAAAGTACCGAGTCAGGTGTTGGCACAAGCGGATGAACTGCAAGTTGCTGCCCAATATCAGGACAGTTCACAAAATATCGCAGTCACGACATTGCCGTATTTAAAGCAGGACGCAAAACAATCCAGCATGCAGATATTGCCTGTGACCAGTGACAATACCATTGCTTTATATGAGAAAAATAATAGTTTGGTGATTCGTGGACAGTATTTTGGGCAACCTTTATCTGAATCTCAAAAAATTGTCTTAAGCCTCGATGGTCAAGCTTTTGATGCAAATCTGGATAAAACAGGCGTATTTAGTGCGGCAATTCCGGCTGAGGTTTTGATCAATTCAGCTTCTAAACAGCTCGTTGCTGGAGTGATTGAAAATAATCAAGTCTTGTCCACGACCCAGCATCGCTATACGACCAATATGAATTTGAGCACCGCCAAAGATTTAGAAGTTGATGTTCAGCCTTTACCCGTCGTAAATGCCCAATCCACTGACGAAGTTGAAATTACAGGCAAGGTGATTAAACCTTATAGTTCACTTTGGTTATATTTTGCCATTATCGTTGACAACCTGGCATCAGGGCTTGCAGGTGCTGCATTTATTGCATTTTTGTCGAGCTTGACCAGTGTGTCATTTACCGCAGTACAATACGCGATTTTTAGCTCACTGATGACTTTAACCCCTAAGATTTTAGGCGGTTATTCAGGTACTATAGTAAGTAATATTGGTTATCCGAACTTCTTTCTCATGACCACACTGATTGGTATTCCTATTCTAATTTTAGTGGTGTGGGTGGCGAAGTTATTACGTGAACATCAACATATAAATAGTTAATAAGGATGAATAATATGCGCATGCTGCATACCATGTTACGTGTAGGTAATTTAGAACAATCTTTAAAATTCTATACTGAAGTACTCGGTATGACTTTGCTTCGTAAACGTGATTATGAAGAAGGTCGTTTCACTTTAGCCTTTGTGGGCTATGGTGATGAAGAAAATCATACTGTGTTGGAACTCACCCATAACTGGGATACTGAAAGTTATGAACTGGGCAATGCCTACGGTCATATTGCCATTGCGGTAGATGATGCCTATAAAGCTTGTGAAGAAATTAAAGCACGTGGTGGTAATATCGTCCGTGAAGCGGGTCCTATGAAAGGCGGCGTCACCGTGATCGCTTTTGTTGAAGATCCAGACGGCTATAAAATCGAGCTGATTCAGCAAGATAAAGATGCCCGTAATAACTAATAGACTTCTTCATAAGTGTTGATACCCTGTTTATTTTTCTCCTAAAGGGCAGGAAATAAAAGAGATTTATGAAAAAAGTCTAATCATAAAGTGATATAGATAAACTAAATATTCAACATTGAGTTGAAAAACTGGCTTTATTTATTTAGCCCAGTAAGATGAAACTTTACCATCAGGTAAATTCACTTATTGGGCTTTCTTATATTTTTCAATAATTACAGGATGTAGTAATGTTCAAACTGTTGGCATTGGACCGCTTTACCATTTTGCTGATTGTCATGGTGATCTTGGCAACAATAGTTCCAGTATCAGGTCTTGCTGCAAATATCTTTGGGGTGATTACTTCTGGCGCAATTGCGATTTTATTCTTTTTGCATGGGGCAAAACTGTCCAGAGAAGCGGTCGTTCAAGGTATCATGCACTGGAAATTCCATGTGGTGGTATTTGCTTTTACATTTGCACTCTTTCCACTATTAGGGCTGTTGGCGAAGCCGCTTTTATTGCCTGTTTTGGGGCAGGAGTTGTACTGGGGCTTTTTGTTCATGTGCTTCTTGCCATCGACAGTGCAATCTTCTATTGCATTTACCTCAGTTGCAAAAGGCAATGTGGCCAGTGCTGTATGTAGTGCTTCATTTTCCAATATTGTCGGGATGTTCATTACTCCTGTATTGGTCAGTTTCTTTATTTTAGGTCAGTCGCAACATGGCTTTGACCCAACATCTTCGATTCTTCAAATTACCTTATTGTTACTGGTTCCATTTATATTGGGGCAGATATTACGCCCTTATGTTTATCCGTATATGTTGAAATTACCGGGGATCGTCAAAGCATTCGATCAGGGCACTATTTTGATGGTGGTTTATGGTGCTTTTAGCGGGGCAGTTGTTGCAGGATTGTGGGACGTAGTGAGTTGGGAAACGTTGTTTGTTTTGACTTTAGCATGTTCTGTATTTTTAACTATTATCATGCTGTTGGCTTTATACATCCCAAAATGGTTGGGTTTTAACCGGGAAGATCAAATTGCAATGTTTTTTTGCAGTTCTAAAAAAACTTTAGCCAGTGGTGTCCCGATGGCACAAATTTTATTTATCGGGCAGCCTTTAGGGATGATTGTGTTACCGATTATGATTTTTCACCAAATTCAGCTTATGGTATGTGGTGTCATTGCCAATTATTGGTCGAAGCACAATTTGGATGAATTTAAAGCTGTAGATGAGTTAAAAGAATAATTCGCTATCTGATATTTTTTGCCGTATAATTACGCCCACTTGTTGTGCTTAGCTCTGGCGGTATCCGTCTCGGTGGGCCAAAAGAATGGTCTGTTATGGTGTTGGTCTCGCTTTTTTTGAAGAAGCTTTTTTCCTCATGAATCATGAGAGTGATCAATTGCGATGACAGCATAAGCCTTTCTTAACTTAGGAGTAATCGACGATGCGCGCCGATATTCACCCAAAATATGAAACATTAGTTGCTACTTGTTCATGTGGTAACGTAATCGAAACTCGTTCAGCGATTGGTAAAGAAACTCTTTACCTTGACGTATGTTCAGCTTGCCACCCATTCTATACTGGTAAACAGAAGAATGTTGACCAAGGTGGTCGTATCGACAAGTTCAAACAACGTTTTGCTGGTATGTCACGTTCTATCAAACGTCCTGACTAATACCGTCAAATTAAAAAAACGGGCAATATGCCCGTTTTTTTATGCCTGAAATTTATGTATTTTGCAGCAAAATAATGCATACAAGACCTATTGGTCTTGTACATCAATCAGGTGATCCAGTTTTTTCTGGAAATAATCGCCTTGAATAAAGCGTGCATCAACATTCCAGGCATTGGCGAAAAGCGTCATATCGTTTAATTCACGCAGCATGATTTCAACCGGTTTAATTTCTTGGAAAGTTTTGATTTTTTCCTGTAATTCCTCAGTAGATTGCTCTGTATTTAACATTTCAGTCAGTGTGCTGTGTAATGTTAAGCAGTTGATATCTAGTTGACGTAAAGCAGATTCACTATAAATAGTATTACCAAAGTCTCGTAATGCTATTTTGGCACCAAACTGGTGTAGCTGCGCTATATATTTTTGCGCATCTGAAAGATTCTGAGTTAGATCTTCTTCTGAAAATTGTAAAATCAGCGGATGGCTTAATTTACTGCGTACAATCGTAATCAGTTTGGAAATAAATTCAGGGAAAGTTCGATCATGAAATAACACTTCTTTATTTAAATTCACAATCAATTTTGCTTCAGGATATTGGGTAATAAAATTATGCAATTGCTTGCATGATTCAACTAATATCCAGCGATCCAGTTTAATCGATAATTCCGGATCTTCTTTTAGCTCTCTTAAACCTGATAAGTCTTTCCATGAGTTTTCAAAAATGAAACCACTGGTCACTTCATAGGTATATAAGTTGCTATCTTGCTTGTCATAGAGTTGTTGATATTTAAGATGAATTTCTCCACGCTCTAAGCTTTTTTCTAAAGCTTTAATTAATGAAGATTCAGGTGAAGAAATTAATGGCTTAGTTTCTGGACGCTGAATTTCCATCGTTGGAATATCTAAATGCGTTTCTAACTCAAGCTCTGGAGTCGATTCATTTTGTGGTAAAGTCGTGTTGTAAGCTGAATTAATAAATTTTTCAAAATGGCTTTCATCACGAATTTCACTATCTAATATCACATAACCAATTTTTAAATTAAGCGGGTAACTAGATTGATTAACTGTCAATAATTGTGGCTTGGTGAGTGAGCTTAAACCAATAAGCTTGGATTCTAATTTTGCTTTAGATTCTGCCTGGAATAAACCGGCTAAAATACCGGGTGAAACTTTAAATAAGGGAACATGGGTTTGTTCTTTTAAAAACGCTTCTATTTGACTGAAATAGTTTTTTGAAGTGACCCAATTACCTTCGAAAATAGCTTCAGGGCAAGAGGTTAGAGAGAAGAGTACAAGTGCATTAATATCAGAAGGCTGTTTAGTAATAGTTCGGTTAATTAACTGATAGGTATTTGGTTTTTGTACATTTTTATCAGTTGTTCCAGATGCTGCGTTGCTCGCTTCTGAAGTTTCGATATCGATGGTAATTTGTAATGCATCTTCATCCGTAGCGGGTAAAAATTCGATCTTAAGCGGATTTGGAATAGAAACATGATCATTTAATGTGGCGATTTCTAATCGACCTAAATCAAACTGACCTTGAGTAATTTTTTTAAAGCGTAACTTGAAGTCGTTCAAATCTTTCGGTTGTAACAAATCGAGCAAAGGAAGACCTACGATATCTTCCTCATTTTTAATCCCAAACAGTTGTAAATACTCAGGATTGGCCTGAATGTGAATGCCTTCTTGAATAAGCGCAACGGCCTTGTTGCTATCATGTACCAAAGATTGTGCATGGGTTTGTGCAGACTCTAATTCATCCATTAAATGTTGTTGAGTAAGCATTAAACGACTGAATGAAAGTGCACGAAGTAAGCCAAGATAAAAACGATCTGGATAATCCAGATTTAAAATGTCGTAAATGCCTTTATGAATATAACCCGCATATTGCTCTGCCTGATAATCCTCTGGTTTTAGAAGGATAACCGGCAAGTTTGGTTGTTTTGATAATTGGATTAAACTTAAGGCTTGTTCGTATTTTAAGTCATAGGCACGGCCAAAAATGACCAGATCCCAATTTTGATGTAATTGTTTTTCAAAAGTTTGTAAATCATCCAGCAATGTTGCCTGTACAATATGTCCACTCGACGTTAAAAGATCACGAATTTGGTTAAAACGTATTTGATTATCATCGATAATGAGTAAACGTGTTTCGGTACGTTTTAACTTTTTAGACAATAATGGATTTCTCACTTCAATGCTTCCCATAAATCGTGATTCTTGATTTCATTCATTTGTTTGTTGATGAAGTTTGTGATCAGGCTTTCTTGCTGATCATTCAGTAACTCAAATTCAAAACGAATAAAACTTTGAGTAATAAGCTGTGCTTTGGTTAGGTAAATTTTTAGTTCTTCTTTTCCTAATCGCAAATGAATGGTTTGTTTTTCTCTAAACATGTGCGAGCCCGATACAATTAAACTGGTCGAAACATTATCAAGTTGAGAGGCTTGAATGATAAGAGCAGGTTGGTAGTTACTGCTGTTACGCTCAGTTTTCACCATGACTGAGCAGGGGAATAAATCTTGAGCTAATACTTCAAGCCCAAGTTCCAAACTTTTTTCTGTCGACTGTTTAATCCAGCGAACCACACCGCCACGCCAAGGGCTATTGGTATTTTCCTGAATTAAAATAAATTCCCCGGTTTTTAAATTTGAAGGTGTAGCACCGGTCCACTTAATTCTGTAACCATTGACACTGATATCCAGCACATCAGCTGAATAGATTTGTTTTGCTTCCCGATCCAGAACTTTAGCTGTATTGGTTCCAGCAGGAATATTGGAATTCATGGAGTTGATAAAGCTACTTTCATTTTGGAATTGATAATTATTTTCTAAATCCAAAGTTTCTTGAAAGTTTTTACCTTTAGAGAGGTAAAAGTGCGCTACAGAAAGACTAAAACAGATCTGCAATTGTGCTGAATATTCGTAGCGCTCATGGCGACGTTCAATATTGGTTGTAAGTAGGTTATGGATATGAAAGTGTAATGCTGGGGTCAGAAATAACTTTTCATTACGCGACAAATAACCCGCCTTTTTAGTTTGGGTCTCAGATAGATGATCCAATAAATGCTGCGTTGAAATATAAATGGTCGGCTTGTAAAGACTCGCCTGATTGGTGTTAAAAACCGGTGGATGATCTTTATTGGTATCTACAATATAGCGAGAAAGCGTAGTTTCTTTCGGTAAAATGTGAACCAGTTTTGCCCAGTCAAAACTACATAAATATAAGCCTTGCATTTCTGATGGGCGAATTTGATGCGTATTGAAAATATCCAATAAAATAAGCTGTGAATAAGCGTGAGCAATCGTTTGTAATTGATGCTGCGTATCTAAAATTTGATTGATATTGGTTTGATAAAAATTATTATTAATCGCACATTCGAGCAATTGATGCGCGATCAGCCATTGACCAAATAACGGTGTGCTATACAACAAATGTTGTTGGTAAAGTAGTAATGCGAGTTGCTGTAATGCGTAATAAGTTGCAACAATTCTGGCCGTCTGTAAACTTTTCTTTTGATTAAAGGCAAAGATAGAAAACTTTTGCAGGCTTAATTGGGTATTACAACGTTTTGAAATATCGATATAAATTTTGGCGAAATGGCTACGCAAAAGCATCGCTAATTCAATAATTTGATCACTACGGTCGTTTGTGATCAAACCTTGATTAAAAAAATGCTTTTCCAGACTGATCAATACATTATCAATCGTTGGATGTAATATTTGAATTAAATCAAAACGCAGCATTTCTGGGCATTTAAGCTCTGATATTTCCAGTAACGCATTGAAAAGTTCTTTTGAAGAATTTCCGAGTTGTAGAATGGATAAATTAGATACCCATTCTTGTAGCCCTTTTGCATTAGATGGACAAAAGCTCAGTTGTTCCAACTTTAATTCTGTTGGCGTTTGGAAGATATCTGAAGTACTCATAAGCATCGTTATTATTTAACTCAAAAAGTTGAAACCCCAAAAAGCGGTGTTTTATTTTTTTCGCCCGCTATTTCCCTAACGAGTTTAGGAACCAAATATCCAGGAAGGTTCTCTAAAACATCTTTATATATAAGATTAATCTGCTCAGGCCTCAAGTCAAAATGATGCGCACCTTTTACTTTATCTAACACATGTAAATAGTATGGCATCACGCCTGCATCAAACAAGCGGTAACTTAAATCCACTAAAACCTGCGCAGAATTATTGACCCCATTTAATAAAACTGCCTGATTGAGCACTGTGATTTGTTGTTGAACCAAGAGTGAAAGTTTAGCGCAAGTAAAATCATCAAGCTCAGCCGCGTGATTTGAGTGTACCACTAGAATAATTCGTAGCCTACTGTTTTTTAATAGAGAAACCAGCTCTTCATCGACACGGTTGGGGATTACGATAGGAACCCGTGAATGAATTCTCAAAAATTTAATTTGCGGTAGCGATTCCAAGCGATCAATCCAAAGCTTTAACTTTCGATTGGATAGCGTAAGCGGGTCTCCACCACTAAAAATCACCTCGTTAATATCGGGTTGGCTTTCGATATAGCTTTTAATATTGAGCCAGTCTTCATTTTTGGGCAGATTTTCCTGATAAGGAAAATGACGACGAAAACAGTAACGACAATGCACCGCACAAGCACCGGTTAAGGTGAGTAAAAAGCGTGATTTGTATTTATGGAGTACACCGGGTTGTTGATTGGCTTGTTCTTCACCCAAAGGGTCGGTCACAAAACCAGGGTGATCTTCAAGTTCTAAATGATGCGGTAAAACTTGTAATAGCAGGGGATCCAGAGGATCAGCAACGTTCATTTTTCCGACGAATGCACGCGGAACACGCAATTTAAACTGTTCAGAAGCAAGGATTGCCCCTGATAATAATTGATCAGGCGAGAGCTTAAGCGTCTCTAGAAGCTCTAATGGATCGGTAATCAGGTCACTGAGTTGAGATTTCCAGTTTTGCTCTTGATATAAATAGTTTATCATGCCACATGTAAAAAATAATGCTAGTCTAGCATTAATAGATTTAAGTTAGTAAGTTTGGAGTGAGCCTTTCATGGCCAATTATTCTACAAATGACTTTAAGCAAGGCCTAAAGGTTATGCTTGATGGTAACCCATGTTCAATCATGGAAAATGAATATGTGAAACCTGGTAAAGGTCAAGCATTCAACCGCGTAAAATTGCGTAATCTTAAAACTGGTAAAGTTTTAGAAAAAACATTCAAATCCAATGAAACACTGGAAGGTGCTGACATTGTTGAAGTTGAAATGGATTACCTTTATAACGATGGCGAACTTTGGAACTTTATGGATCCAGTAACCTTCGAACAAATCACAGCTGACAAAACTGCGATGGGCGATGCTGCCAAATGGTTGAAAGACGATTCAAACGAAAAATGTACAATTATGCTTTTCAATGGTGTTCCATTGTCAGTAAGTGCACCAAACTTCGTTGTGTTGAAAATCGTTGAAACTGATCCAGGCGTACGTGGTGATACTTCGGGTGGTGGCGGCAAGCCTGCAAAACTCGAAACTGGTGCTGTAGTACGTGTACCATTATTCGTACAGCAAGATGAGAGCGTTCGTGTAGATACCCGTACTGGTGACTATTTAGAACGTGCATAATGGTTTAAAAATAGACTATTATCGAAAGGGATGATTTAAATCATCCCTTTTTTTATGCCAAAGTCTTAGATGAAAAGTAAGTCATGAGGAGTAGAGTCGCAAAGGAAGAAACAGCTGTATACCGAACAATAAAAAATGATCGCTGATTTATGCATTAGATATGAGGGATTTACATGGAAACGATTCAACCGAAGTTAACCATAACTTCAAAAATAGTGTGGCTTTTGGTCGCGATTTTAGGTGCAGTGTCATTCGGGATACTTGCAATCAGCAGAGGTGAGCATGTTAATGCAGTCTGGCTCGTCCTGGCAGCCATCTGTGTATATAGCATCGCTTATCGCTTCTACAGTTTATTTATTGCCAATAAAGTTTTTGAACTCAATGCCAGACGCTTAACACCAGCGCATCGCCTAGCCGATGGTCTAGATTATGTTCCAACCAATAAGTATGTCTTGTTTGGTCACCATTTTGCTGCCATTGCAGGTGCTGGACCATTAGTCGGTCCTATTCTTGCAGCGCAGATGGGTTATTTACCTGGCACCATCTGGTTGTTGGTGGGTGTGGTTCTCGCGGGTGCTGTTCAGGACTTCTTGGTGCTGTTTATTTCTACCCGTCGTGATGGTCGTTCACTCGGTGAAATGGCAAAGCAGGAGCTTGGCTCCTTTGCCGGTATAGTTGTGATGCTGGGTGCATTAGGCGTCATGATCATTATCCTTGCAGTGCTTGCATTGGTAGTCGTGAAAGCCTTGACCAACAGTCCATGGGGCGTGTTCAGTATTGCTGCAACCATTCCAATTGCATTGTTCATGGGCGTATATATGCGTTATCTCCGTCCAGGGAAAATTGCCGAGGTTTCAATCATTGGTTTTGTACTGATGATGCTGGCGATTGTTTATGGTGGAAATGTTGCAGCTGATCCTTATTGGGGACCGATCTTTACACTGTCTGGTACGCAACTGACTTGGTGTTTAATCACTTACGGTTTTGTTGCTTCAGTCTTGCCGGTTTGGTTGCTGCTTGCGCCACGTGACTACCTTTCTACCTTTTTGAAAATTGGCGTGATTGCTGGTCTTGCAGTCGGAATTATGGTGGCATTACCTGAAATGAAAATGCCTGCTGTAACGCATTTCATTGATGGTACAGGTCCTGTATTTGCAGGTTCTATGTTCCCATTCTTGTTCATTACCATTGCCTGCGGTGCCATTTCAGGCTTTCATGCCTTGGTTTCTTCGGGAACCACACCAAAACTAATTGAAAATGAAGTTGATATTCGTGTAATTGGTTACGGTGGTATGTTGATGGAATCTTTCGTTGCTGTCATGGCAATGATTTGTGCCACCATTCTTGAGCCAGGAGTCTATTTCGCAATTAATGCACCCGCTGCCGTATTGGGCACCACGGTTGAAAGTGCTGCTGAAGCGGTGCGTACTTTAGGCTTTGTGGTAACTCCTGAAGCATTGACTTTACTTGCTCAGGAAGTCGGTGAAAGCTCGATTCTTTCGCGTACTGGTGGTGCACCAACATTTGCGATTGGCATGGCGCACATTATTACGGAAATTTTTAATAACCGTTCCATGATGGCGTTCTGGTATCACTTCGCGATTCTGTTTGAAGCTTTATTCATTTTAACTGCGGTAGATGCGGGTACACGTGCTTGTCGCTTCATGGTTCAGGATACTGTCGGTATCGTGATTCCTGCGTTGAAACAATCGCACAATTTCTTTGGTAATCTGGTGGGAACCGCCGTGGCTGTTGCAGGTTGGGGTTTCTTTGTTTATCAAGGTGTGATTGACCCACTTGGCGGTATCAATAGCTTATGGCCTTTATTTGGTATTGGTAACCAAATGCTTGCTGCAATGGCACTGATTTTGGGTACTGTCATCTTGTTCAAAATGAAGAAAGAGAAATATGTTTGGATCACTATTTTTCCAACCATTTTCTTATTTATTACCTGTATGACGGCAGGTTGGCAAAAAATCTTCCATGAAAATCCAAAAATTGGTTTCCTGGCACAAGCCAACCGATTCTCTGATGCAATTGCGCGTAATGAAATTTTAAAACCAGCCAAAGACATCGCTGAAATGCAAACCATTGTATTCTCGAATCAGATTAATGCAGTACTGTGCGGTTTCTTTATGATTGTGGCGATTGTGATGGTTTTTGCTGCCATTGGTGTGATTCGTCGTGCATTGGCAGATCCTAATCCAAGCGTGCATGAGTCAGAAGCCATTTATAGTGACGAAGTTCCGGCGGGAGAGGTGAAATGAGTCTAAAAGATCAAATTCGCCAAAAACTGGCGTTGGGTAAGATCATTAAATTTACTGTGCTGGCTCAGCCGAAAAAGTTTTTCATGTTGAATGGCATTAAAACCATTCAGATCATTTGGCAACGTCTACAGCAAAGCTTTCGCCTGATGGTCGGTGTGGCGGATTATCAGACCTATTTGGAGCATATGCAAAAGAATCATCCGGACTTGGTCGCAATGGATGCCAAAACATTTTACCGTCACTGTGTGGATGTACGTTATCCAAGCGCTGGCGGTGGAATGAAAAAATGCCCTTGTTAATCTAAGCAGGTATTTGTCAGAAATCTTTTGATTTGTTTGGAAAAATAAAAAAACGGTGTATGTTAATCATGCACCGTTTTTTATTGGGAAATAAGCTGTGATTTGGGGTACAAATAAGGTTCAAAAACAAGAACTCACACATGAGCAACAACAACTGAATGATCGGATTGAATCGTATGCTGCCAAAATTCAAGCATTCTTGAATCAAATCAATAGCATCATTTTAGATAAAGAAAATCAGACCAAACTGGCTTTAAGTAGTTTATTAGCCGGTGGCCATGTGTTGTTTGAAGATTTGCCAGGACTCGGTAAAACCACCCTATCTAGTGCCTTGTCCCATATTGCAGGGCTGAAGTTTCAGCGTATTCAGTTTACCAATGACATGCTCGCCAGTGATGTGATTGGCGTGAATATGTTTAACCAAAAAGAACATCAGTTTGAGTTCAAGCAAGGTCCAATTTTCACCCAAATCTTGCTGGCAGATGAAATTAACCGCTGTAGTCCCAAAACCCAGAGTGCGTTGCTAGAAGCGATGGAAGAAGGCTTGGTGACGGTAGATGGTGTTCGTTATGAGTTACCGCAACCTTTTTGGGTCATCGCAACGCAGAACCCGCTATTTCAAAGTGGCACTTATAGTTTGCCGGAATCACAACTTGACCGGTTTCTGATGCGTTTGTCACTTGGCTATCCTTCACGATCAGCAGAAAAACTGTTATTACAACAAAACTCCCGTTATGTCTTAATTGCAACGCTAGAGCATGTTTTTAACGAGCAAGAAATTTTAGATATGCAACAACTGGTCACGCAAGTTCATATTGTCGATGTCGTGTTGGATTATCTGCTGGATTTGGCGAATGAGACCCGTAAAAGTCGGCATGGTTTATCCACTCGCGGTCTATTGGCTTTGAAAAAAGCTTCACAAGCGCATGCCTTTATTGAGCAGCGCAGCTATGTAACCTCGGATGATGTTCAGGCCGTTTTTGTTGCCGTGGTTTCTCATCGGATTGGATTGAGTGAAGCAGAAACCTTGCAGTTGATGCAGCAAGTGAAGATTAGCTAAAGGAAGATCAAATTGAGCAAGCCTTGGCAAAAATGGTTAGCGAAACGCTTTCAATTTGAAAAAATAAAACAGCTCTCGCAAAAAGACATTCTGATTTTTATCTATCAACAGGGCTATCTGTATGTGGTATTGATCTTGATTACTTTTATTGCCGGGATCAATTATGCCAATAACTTGATTTTGGGTTTTTGCTTTCTGATCAGTGCGATTTTATGTATCAGTTTTTATTTAACCTTTAAACAATTACATGAGCTAAGTATTGAAATCTCAGTGAACGAGATCGGGCAAGTGGGGGATCATCTTGATTTGCAAATCCATTTTCAGCAGCCACAAAAGCAGTTGCGTTATTTATGGATTAAAACCGATCAGCATTTAGAAAAAGTCTCCATCGCTGAACTCAAGCAAAAAATTACCCTGTCTTTTTTTACCGATACACGCGGCAAGTTTCATTATCCAACTGTGCAGATTTATGCGGTATATCCGTTTGGATTGGTTCGGGCGTGGACCTATTTTTATTTAAAAGAATATTCATGGGTTGCACCCAAAGCTGCATTTTATAATGCAGAAAATAAACAGCATCAGCACAGTTTTGAACCCGATATGGATGAGTTTCGTGAACTGCGTAATTTCAAGTTGGGGGATAGCTTGCAAGCCGTATCCTGGAAGCAGGCTGCACGCGGGCAAGGTTTATATATCAAGGTCTTTGAGCAGCATAATGATCAACCGAGTGTGGCAATCCATTATGCAAATATGCCAAGTACCGAGCATGAAGAAAAACTGAGTTTAATGATGGGGTTGATTGAACAATGTGAGCAACTGCAATGTAGCTATGCTGTAGTTTTACCGCAGGCTGAATTAACCCTAGGCGTGGGAGCAAAGCAGTTGCTTCAGGCGAAAAAACTTTTGGCGCAGGCTTAAATTATGATTCATGCTGATGTTAGAACCTCGATTTTAATCACCTTGTTATTATTATTGATTGCGCAAGTATTTTTTAATCCTGTTCTGTTAAGTGCAATTTTCGCCCTGATTCTTTTGTGTTTGTTTTTTAGCTTTAAAGATGAGGCAAAAGCAGTATCCAAAATTTGGACATTTGCACTGACAATTTTGGCATTAGTGACGATTTATTTTAAATATCAGAGTTTTATTGGGGTAGAAGCAGGGGTTGCTATTTTATCCACTTTTTTATTTGCCAAAGCTATGGAAACCAGGAATAAACGAGATGTGATTATCTTATTTAATTTTGCTTTGTTTGTTGGGGCAAGTTCATTTTTATATAGCCAATCCATCTGGATGGCGATTGTCATTGTATTATGTTTATTTTGTTGCCTGATCGGATTGTATCGTTTACAAACCAGTGAATTTAAACAGGCACAAAATCAATCATCTGCATTAAAAACAGATGCCAAGCATGTCGGTAAATTTCTGATTTTGGCTTTGCCTTTTTTTATCTTGCTGTTTATCTTTTTCCCGCGTTTACCGCCACTTTGGCATATTCCAATTCCAGAACAAAAAAGTGTCACGGGGATGAGTGACAGCATGTCCCCCGGTGATATTGCTGAATTATCACAATCAAGTAGTTTGGCTTTTCGCATTATTGGCAATATGAATAAGCTGCCCTCCCGTAATGAGCTGTATTGGCGGGCAATGGTCTTGGACCAATATGATGGCAGAACTTGGACCAGTAGTTTGGTGAATCAACAGTCCGTCTTTAACAATACGATTTTGAGAAAAACAAAGCAGGGTTTTGATTATCAATACTTAGCTGCAGATTCGCGCGTCATGTGGATAATGGGACTGGAAAAATCCATTCCAAAAGACCCTCAATACCAATTAAAACAGGATTGGGGCATTAGCCCGATCCGTTCCATAACACGAAATCAACCTATTACTTTGCATTGGTTAGGCGATACGCAGCTTCAAGGACAGGGAGCATCCAAACCTGAATTTCTGGAAAAAATAAATACCCAAATTCCAGAGCAACTCGATGAACAATCACGTCAATTTGCTTTAGACATGTTTAAGCAAAGCGGGCAACGACCTGATCGATACGTGCATAATATTTTGCAGTGGTATAAAAGGAATAATTTTGCATATACCTTAACGCCGGGTTTATTAGGTGGAAATCGTATCGATGAATTCTTGTTTCAGTCTCGGCAGGGTTTTTGTGAGCATTATGCTTCGAGTTTTGCCATGTTGATGCGTTATGTGGGGATACCCGCACGTGTGGTCATTGGTTATCAAGGAGGGCAACTTGCATTGGATCGAGCAAGTTGGGAAGTTCGTCAACTGGATGCCCATGCGTGGACAGAAGTGCAACTGAATGGAAAATGGCGACGGATTGATCCAACCGCAATTATTGCTCCCCAGCGTATAGATGGAGGAATGCAGAATTATATTGAAAATGACCGAAGTATCTTGGGAAATAAAGAGCAGAAGTGGAAATATCGTCAATTTTCAATGATGAAAAATATGCGAATCTGGAGTGACTATGCGAGTTATCAGTGGCAAAGCAAAGTCGTGGGATATGATGCTGAAAAGCAGCAAAGCTGGTTGTCGAAATTAGGTCTGAAAACAGCTTATGCGAGTACCCTGACATTGCTCTCAAGCATTTTGTTGGTGGTAATTTTTTATTTTGCTTGGATTTACTATCGTGATAGACAGCAGGGTTCTGCATATGAGCGTGTGATTCAACGGTTTTCTAAACAACTAGAAGAGCCATTACGCAAGCAGCCTGCTGAAACTTTTTTTACCTGGATGCATCGTTTAGCTGATGTGATAGAAGAAGATGAACACAGGATCTTTATCCAAACAGCAGAACATTATCAGCAGCAACGATTTTCTATGGCGCAAAATGATCAAAAATTAAAGCAATTTAAAGGGATGCTTAAAAATTGTGCATCTGCTTTAAAAAATAAAAGAAAGCACTTGTCTTAAAAAATAAAAATGAATATGATTCAGAGCACTTAGGTGTATAGCTCAGTTGGTTAGAGCGCTACGTTGACATCGTAGAGGTCTCCAGTTCGAGTCTGGATATACCTACCAAAATTCCAAACGTTATGTTATAAGGGTTTTAAGCGAAAACAGTAGCTTAGAACCCTTTTTTATTGTCTTGAATAATGTACGCTGTTATCTGCACTATCTTTATAATCGCTACTTTTTGCCGATATTGCAGTTAAATTTACGTCAAGATTACGTCAAGATTTTTGGAATTTACGTCATGAAATTACCCAAGCCTCGTAAGCGTGGTGAAGCTTTTTATATTGAGATCATGATCAATGTAAGCGCTCATCTGCAACTTTTTTAAAACTTTTTCCAAGTCATAGCACTGGTGGTATTGCCATTTTTTACCTTACCAAAAACTTTCATCTGATCTCGAGAATCATTTAAACGAGCTTCAATATCATAAGTGCGGCCATCTTGCGTGTTAAGCCATACCCCCTTATTAAATTGAGTATTACTGCCATTTACTACCATGCCCTTCAGTACTTCCATACCAAAAATTGGTTGATCCTTTAATACACCTGGGCATTTACCACATACATCTGGATTCTCCACACCAGGTGCTTGTCGGCTTTTAGTAACAACAGCACTATATTGCTGTGTTTTAGAGTTCTTACGAATCACAATTTCAGAAATGTAATAACCTGTACGATCATCAATAACTCTCCATGTTCCGATCAATGGGTCGAATGGCATGGCAGCCACAGGATTGATAAGTCCAAGAAATAATGTAATAACACCCAAAAATTTAATATTCATAAGCAAGAAATTTATAACCCAACAAAAAAAATAAAGGCACAACCGTGCAAAACGTTGCGAATTATAGTAATTATTATTTAATAATCAAAGTAATGTCATAAAATTTAAACAGAAAATTGATAGCTATTTTATGAAATCAACGAAAATGTAGAGCTTTTCTTGGGGCTGTAGTAGATTAGCTTTATGATAATCTACGTTTATGAAGATAACTCGATGTAAATTAAATAAAAAAACTCAAAGAAAACTACTAGAGTTTTTTGTCGCTGAAGTTACAGCTCGAACTGCTGCCGATTTGCTTGGTATACAATCCAATTCTGCAGCACTATTCTACAAGAAGATTCGCGAAGTCATTATGTATCATCTTGACCAAGATGCCTTAGAGGTTTTTCAAGAGCATATTGAATTAGATGAGAGTTATTTTGGTGGGGTCCGCAAAGGAAAGCGTGGAAGAGGTGCAGCTGGCAAAGTGATTGTCTTTGGACTGCTTAAACGTAATGGTAAAGTTTATACGATTATCGTTCCTGATACCAAATCAAGCACACTAATGCCTGTAATATCTAAGAAAATAAATCCAGATAGCATAGTTTATACAGATCATTGGCATAGCTATAATGCTTTGGATATCGCTGGCTTTAGCCATCATCGCATCAATCATTCAAGCCATTTTGCTGATGGTCAAAATCATATCAATGGCATCGAAAACTTCTGGAATCAGGCTAAAAGAGTGCTTAGAAAATACAATGGTATTGACCGAAATGCCTTTCCATCGTTTATTAAAGAATGTGAATTTAGGTTTAACTATGGCAGTCCAAAACAACAGCTTAAAATACTATTAAATTGGACAGAAATTTAATCTTATTTAACCCGAATCGCGGATAAGAAATTGACTTGAAAAATAAGAAGACTAGAGCCATCAGTTGAGTTACCACCCCAAACTCACAACTCTAGTCCTCATGTTCAATAGTACCGAATTATTCTGCATCATTGATGATTTCTTTCTTAAATTTGAAGCAACTTATTGGAAATTTCTCAAACAATGCCATCATTCTGTAAGAATCAGACCTGCTCATCTGTCGATCTCAGAAATCTGCTTTATTGCTATTTGGTACAAATGTTCTCATTTCAATAATTTCAAAGCCTTTTTCACATGGCTGAAGGAAGATAAAAGCCATTTATTTAGTCACTTACCTTGTTATCAACGTATGACTCACCTCATTAATATGCATCAATTGGCACTACATGCTTTACATGTGGCTTTGATGAAAGGTCAACATCGCTCATATTTATGGATTGATTCAACCACTTTACCCGTCTGTAAAAATCAGCGTATTCAACGCCATAAATCTTTAGCCTCAATAGCATCTCGTGGTAAAAGCTCGATGGGCTGGTTTTATGGCTGTAAATTACATATCGCGATGAATCAATTTGGTGAAATCGCTTGTTCTGCTTTATCCAATGGACATATTGCTGACATAAAAATGGTTGAGCAATTGGTTGAGGGCTTAGAAGCAAAGCTCTATGCAGATCGTGGCTATATCAGCCAGGAATTAAAAACCAGATTAAAAGAACAAGGGATTGATCTGATTACTTATCATCGGAAAAATATGCAGGCTATTCAACTATCTGCATCAAATGGATATCACTTAAAACAGCGTAATAAGATAGAAACGTTATTCAGTTTACTGAAAGGACAATACAATTTAGTGACGAGTAGAGCACGTAGTATGCATGGATTTCTTAGTGGTATTTATGCATCGTTATGCGCATATCAATTATGTCATCAGAATAAGCCAACAATTCAAATTATGGAATCGTTGGCTTAAACAGGATTCGGGTTATTTACTACAGCCCCGCGTTAAAAAATGCCAATACACCTACTGCACAGACAACATATTCATCGCAATCGGATGCTCGGTATTAAACAACAACGTGACGATCTAACTCATCAATCCACCCATTGAAAATTGCCCTTGCTTCATATTAAGAAATGAGTTGGCTTTTATCTGATCATCAAATTGCTTTGCTACTCAATCATCGTTAGCCCAATACCAAAATTTACCAAGGGTTTGTTAAGTAGATCACAGTAAGCTAAAAATTTTCCTTCCATTTTTATACAGTATTTCGCCATTGGTTCTTAGCTTAGACAAATATTCAATTTGCACACAAATTCAACAGTAAGCCAGATATAAGTGAAAGTGTTTTTTATTATGAATGATGGTCTTAATGTTAAAGGGAGATGATTTTAGGTAATGATTGTGAATGTCACTGTGATAGTGCACTTGTGAATCAATAATATGCAGTTATCGTGTTTACAAAGAAGAGAATTGACACAGACTTAGGGTTGGATAAGAGCAAAGAAAGAGTAAATTGTTAGTGTCGTGATGAAGACGATATAAAAACACAATCTAAAAGGAGGAAGTTAAACATGGCTAATCAACCACAAAATCCACAACCTGATCAACCAACCTTACATATTGAATATCCTCAACAGCCTGATGAAAAAAAAGTACCTAATCCACCTAATCCCCAACCTGATCAACCTAACCAGCATCTTCGGCAATCAAATCCCCAGAAGCAACCCAATTAGAAACTTGAAAATACACAAAGACTATATGAATGGGGCTTTGCTTATCTACTTTTGAATATTGACCGGTATTCCAAATGTGGGTTCAAGTAAAATCGGTTAGGAAAAAATTTAGGGTTAAAAATATTGATCTATTGTTTAAAGGTTAATGTGCCAATTTATTTGGAATTTAACTATATCAACTTTTATGAAGTCGTATGCTTAAGTTGCTCTAATTGTAGAATATGTTGATTAATCTGCTGATCCATAGCCGGTAAAATTTGTCTTAAAAATTGGCAATAGGAAAGAGCGTTATTCGCTGAAAGCCCACCTGCTTTTACAAGCTGTTTTTGCTTTTCTAATAAATCACTTACCTGGCGAAAATCAGGTTGCTGTCCTACACTCAATGACTGACTGATTTGTTCGAAATCCTGATAAAGTCGGTCACGCTGCTGGATCAATCCTCTCTGATTTGAGGGTTGTAGGGGTATTGCCTGCTTTGGTTTTAAATGTTCGACATTCTTTTTTAAAGCACTGTTCACTGGAGTTTTATTAACGCTGGACTGAGCTGTTTCTAATGGAGCCGGGGTTGCGGGTCGAAAGAAATAGACAATACCTATGAGTAATAAAGTCACAATTATTCCAACGATGATGCCAAGTCGTAAAGTGTGAGACATGCTACCAAACCTGTTAATTTCATTAAAATTAAAAAACAGACCTCATCTACAATCAGGTCTGTTTAATTCATTAATTATCCACTCATTAACCATTCATTACTTGGTTGACCAGCCAGCCGGTGCATAACCTATACGAACACGCTGTGGATGATTACCGACCGGAACACTCAGAACCTTTTCACCTGTGGCAAAATCAATGACGGTGACCACATCAGTAGCACTCTCTGAAATCACGCAGCTTTTCCCATCAGGACTTTGTGTTGCCCAATATGGCTTGCCTGCAGCGATCAGCTTGCCAGCTTTTAAGGTTGAACGGTCGACAATGGTTGCATAGTCATCCATGGTGCCTGCCACACACAATTTCTCACCATCAGCACTGATGGATAATCCATGATGACGGGAGTCATTGACATATTTTGTCCGGTCAGACGGAATGGTAGAGCTGCCCGGGAGTTGACCAATGCGAGTAATTTTATTCTGGTTCAGGTCATACTCGATCAAGCCGTTAAAAAATGAAACCTGTGCATAAATCTTACTTTCATCATTACTAAACACGATGGGACGCACTGCATTGGATAAATCTTTACGACCGATTGCATCTAAGGCAGGACGGAAATCAATTTTCTTGAGCACTTTAAACGTATTCGCATCAGCAATGGTAATGAATCGTTTACCCTTGGTGAAATCTTGCCATGATGCATCCATGGCGGTTTCCACATTGCCAATCGCGGAGTTTAAAATTTTTGAGCCACCATCAAAGAAGATGTTTTCATGCGGTTTGTCGCCTGTTGCAAAGCGTCCCAATTCCTTACCGGTGTTGATGTCCAGAACATGAACGACGTTACCCGAAGATGCTGAGACAGCTAAGCGCTGACCATCGGGGGAAACGGCCATATGATCGGCACGGAAACCTTCAACAGGAGTACGCCAGTTGATCTTGCCCGTAGCAATATTGATAGATACCACATCTGCAAAACTTGGGCGAGATGCCACCACGGACTTGCCATCTGGGGTTGAGTACATGTCATCGACTAATTGATCGTTACCTTCACCCGCAGTATTACGAATGTAGCTATACGCAATTAATTTGATTGGATTAAGATAAATTTCCTTTAAGCGCTCTGACCGGTCAGGCACCATGTTAATGACACCGATTTTGCCAAAATCCTGTGAGGGGCGGATGACGGTCACGGTGCCATCCCAGTTATTGCCCACAAAAAATACCTGTTGGCTATTTGGTGGAGCAGGCGTTGTTGCTGTAGTTGCATTCATAGCTAGCGAGGTGAAGGCTGTAGATGCAAGCAAAACATTCGACGTCCATTTAAAAAATAATTTTTTGTTTTTCATATGATTATTGTCCAGTTCAGTTCCATGAAAGCAATTTTTTTATTTAAATTTTCATTGCTGTCTAATACTCCCGTATTAGCAGAACACTAGAATAAAGAATTGATCAACAATTAACTATAATTACCCGACAATCACGCCAATAAATCATTCTTATCTTTTGAGTAAAGCAGATAATTTGATTAAGAAATTTCCTGGTTAATTTTCTAAGTAATTAAAATTATTTATTTTATTTATGATTTTTCGTCATTAAAAAGTTGCCGACAAGATTAAAAACTTTTGTTATCAAAAAATGGAATGACAAAACAGAATGTTTCTTTAAATTTATCATTACATGTATTATAGCCTGTAGAGATTCACAAAATTATTCACCTGAGTTATCAAGCAATTGAGATATTAACATCACAAACATTGCATGAAATTATACAAAAGAGCCGACTTATCTCTATAAATTGAGCACTTTGTAAATTGGTAAAATGAATTGTTTTAAAAACTTGTTTAAATCTTTATCCAATTTAATATAAATATGTTCTAGAAATTGCAAAACACTACATGATATTTTGTATGAAAGCCGTACTATAAAAATGATTTTATTGAGTTTCTAATATTATGTCACAGATAGATGTTCTTGTTCCTTTGGCTGAAATTGAGGTGAATCGGGCTGAACTTCTCTCCATTCAGCGTAATGATTTAGTTCCTTTGCTGAATGATCAATATCGTCTGAATCATTATGCTGATCAACTTATTCAGGCACAATCGGTGTTATTAAACGGGGTAGATCCACATCTTACCCAGCAACTCAGTTCGACGATTGAACAGCTGATTCAATCCTTGGCTGATTCAAAAAAATATTTAAAAACACGTAAATTTAATGCCTTGCAAAAGTGGTTAGGGATTGATCTGGAATATGGATCGGGGCAGGTTGTATATTATAAAAATCTGGATCAATTGCTCAATCGGGCCAATCATTTAAGTCAAAAATTGCAAATCGAGATTCAAAAGTCGCAGGCACGTTTTCAGCAGTTGCTTGGACATCGTGAGCAAATGGCGAAGTACATTCGGGCTGCACAAGAGTTTTTAGTGGAATACCCAAATTTCGTGAAGAATCAGCATCCACTAGACAATTTTTCGGACAGATTATCTAAAAAAATTAATACCTTGCAAACTTTACAAGCCAGTAATGATATTGCAATTACACAAATGCAGTTATCTCAACAGCTTTCTTTTACCTTGCTGGACCGTTTTAAAGAGGCACAGCAGGTCTTGATTCCGGCATGGCAATATCATGTTAAACAAAGCAATCAAAGCAATTCGACAATTGAGTTGGAAAAGTTGGATAATAGCCGAGAGAATCTGATCAAAACTTTAAGAAAATCACTACAGAAACCAACACATTAATAATGATACTAGGTGAGACATGACCGATTTTGAGCATAAAGATTTACCGGCTGAAGTAAGCAGCGATGTGGTTCAGCAAAAATTTCAGCAACTGAACTTGCAAGAAATGGGTTTGCAGGATTCGGACTTTAATGAAGTGATGAATGCACGTAAAGAATTGGCTGCAATGAGCCATACGGCAGTGGCTGAATATGGTAAAAATATTGCGACAAAAACGTCGACCTATACCGATGAATTGTTGAATCTTGTGCAAAATAAAGATCTGGATGCTACAGGTCAAAAATTGAATCAGGTGGTTCAAGTTGCACAGCAGTTGAATACCAGCAGCATTTTAAACAAGAAAAAAAGTTCGGGTTTTTTTGGTGGCTTGATCAGTAAAATGAAGGGTGCCAAGCAGAATTTTGATCAGCATTTTAATAGTACCAAAGAACAAATTGATGTTTTAGTTAAAGAAATTGAAACTTCACAATCGGGACTCAAAAGTCGCGTTGATACCTTGGATAAAATGTTCCACGGTGTGCAGGATGAATATAAACAATTGGGTATTTATATTGCTGCCGGGAAGTTGAAAGAACAGGAAATCCAGCAGGAAATCGCAACTTTAACCACCCAAACTCAAGATCAGGCGTCGGTGCAAAAGGTTTATGACCTGAATCATCTGGCCAATAATCTGGAAAAACGGGTCAGCGATTTAAAGGTTTTGCAGCAATCGGCAATGCAAACCTTGCCGATGATTCGGATTATCCAGTCCAATAATTTGATGTTGGTCGATAAGTTTTATGCGATTAAAAACATTACTTTACCTGCCTGGAAAAACCAGATCAGTTTGGCCATTTCCTTAAATGAACAGAAAAATAGTGTGCAACTTGCCAATAGCATTGATGATGCAACCAATGATCTGTTACGCCGTAATGCAGACTTGCTGCATCAAAACTCGGTCGATACCGCCAAAGCCAATCAACGTTCAGTGATTGATATTGAAACGCTTGAACATGTGCAAAACACCCTCATTAAAACTGTTAATGATGTGATTCAAGTGCAAAAAGAAGGTATGCAAAAACGTGCTGAAGCCACCACGCGTTTACGTGCCTTGCAAGAAAATTTGAATCATTTGGTTATAGAATCAAGTACCAGTGGAGTGAATAAATCTTAAGAATAGGCTTAAGTTCATTGGCTGCACTTTAGGAGAAACCGTTTGCCTCCCTTAGATGAATATGCTGTGAATCCGCAACAGATTGAATCTGGTGTTGTGGCGCTGAAAAAGCGCCAACGCAATCTGACCTTATTTTGCATCACCAGCATCACCGTTTTCCTTGCATCAGTGGTGGCATTATTTCTACAACATGATTTTGTCTATAGTTTTTTTGGTGTTACCACCGAATTAAAGCAATTGCATATGCCGATGAGTGTAGATGCAAATCTTGCTGAACTCGGTCAGCACACCGATTATTTTACCAATCTGTTGTCTTGGTTCGGCTGGCTGATTCTTAAGCTGTTTGTTTCTTTTGTCGGGGCATTTTTTGTCATTCATTTTTTAAAGAAAATACGCTTCTTCTATACGCGTTTTCACTCCTTTATTTTAAAATTTGTTGGCTGGTTGGTTGCCTTCATTGTGTTGTGGTCAGGCTTAACCTTTTTGCAATACGATTTAAATGATGATGAAAATAATGCTTATAGCGAAGCGATTCAATACGATAAAAATATTCAGCAAAGTGAATTGGCACAGTATTTACAGCGTACTGAATTAGATGAACCCGTGAAGGCTTATTTACTTGCACAAGCCGCGTTGTTACATAAACCAGTCGATAAAGATGCTGCCATTCCCCAGGTTCTGGCTTTGGTTAAAGCGGAAAAAACAGATCCTCACTTTATTGAATATGGCTTCAAGCCCGAACAATTGTGGACCATGCAGCATCAACTTTATGGAAAAACACTCACCCCGATGGCGCAAAGTGTTTCAAGGCAAGTGGATCAAGCTGAAAAAATGAGCGACTTGGTGAATATCTTTATTATTGCCATGCTCATCTTATCTGCAATTTTAAGCTTAATTTTATTTTTCTTATCGCAGCATTTAAAAGGCCGCGTGTTAAGAGTTGAACAACGCATTACACCTTAAATGATCCAATTCAAAAGCCTCGGAAGGGGCTTTTATTGTTTTTCTTTACTGTTATTTCATTCGATTTTTTCTTAGGTTTTAAACAAGGCAGTACTTATAGAATTTAAGATAAACGCTACTTAATTTAATAATCCGATCTTAATAATAAAAACAAACTGTTTTACCTATTTATTAATTTATCTTACTATAGCCTTATTAAATAAACATTTACTCCCTTGGAGACGTTAGCCATGTTAGATCAAAATACTTCAGCACAACTTAAAACCTTATTGGAACGTCTGGAAAGCCCGATTGAACTGGTGGCATCTTTAGATGCTTCTGACAAATCAGACAAAATCAAGGAGCTGGTGACTGAGGTGGCGGCACTGTCAGATCAGGTAACGGCTCGTTTTGACGGAACCAATAAACGTACTCCAAGCTTCGGGATTGCCAAAGTCGGCGAACAGCCACGCGTGAACTTTGCCGGCTTGCCGATGGGGCATGAATTTACCTCCTTGATTCTGGCATTATTACAGGTGTCGGGTTATGCACCGAAAGTCTCGGATGAAGTGCTGGCACAAATCAAGGGCTTGAATTTAACCTCTGACTTCGACGTATTCGTCTCTTTAAGCTGCCATAACTGTC
>NZ_JABERK010000079.1:0-9000 GCF_013004315.1 Acinetobacter sp. ANC 5378 | reverse complement strand
AATACGGTATTCTGATGTGACAAAACCTGAATCCTGGTCGTTAAAGTGTTTGTTTGCACTCATATTTTAACTGTTCGGACTCAGGTTTTTTTATTTAAATCAAACTATGGGACAGCAGTGGCATAAGCCCTTTTTTTTGTCTGCTTTATTTAGCAGGTTGTCCCCATTGGTTGTTTTCTCGCTTGGTGTCTGAAGCCCACCAGATAATCAGTGGGATAATTCCAATAATAGTCAGAATAAGAAGTTGCCACCAACCTGATCGATTTGTGTCATGTAAACGACGAGCACCTGCTGCTAAAGTCGGTATTAATAATGCGAGGTTAAGAACACCGTTAAATAATGGTTCAGTATCGAGTACGGCATCTATAATTTGAGTAATAACACCTAAAATAATGCATGCTAAATAAAAGAACCAGAATTCTTTACGGCGTGCACGTCCCTCAAATACGACATAGTTTTTTAGGCATTTTACAAACCAATCAATCATGTTGAATTGTTCTTCAGCTTTATTCTGATCAGAAAGTTTGTCTAATTGATTGGAAATATTTTGCACTGGATTGCTGTGACCTAATGCTGTAAAGATTTGAATGGCACTGCCAGCATTATCGACATCAAAATCCACCCGATCGCCACGAGCAGGTGGACGTTGTCCACGCCATTCTGCGCCGGTAAAATTGTAGCGGTTTTGGTCATCGCCACTGATAATGCCTGTGTTGGTCTGGATTGAAAAATCCAAAATACTTCCTTTCATTTTAGCCTCTGTGATTTTATGGGTATTAAGTTGTAAATTTAGTGTTGTTATTCACTTTCATAATAGCAGAACAGTTTGAAATTTAAACTAATTATTTATTCTTAAGTTGCTGTATTTCTATTGTTTTTTATATGAATTTTATCTTCTGATAAAAAATCCCGCTACATGAGCGGGATTTTTACATCTTTAAATTACCAGCTTAACGCGCCACCAGTTTGGTAGTCTGTTACGCGAGTTTCAAAGAAGTTTTTCTCTTTACGCAAGTCCATCATTTCTGACATCCACTGGAATGGGTTGTTCACACCAGCGAATTGTTCAGGCAAGCCAAGTTGCGCTAAACGACGGTTTGCAATGAACTTCAAGTATTCTTCCATCATTGCAGCATTCATGCCGAGTACACCGCGTGGCATCGTGTCACGTGCGTATTCAATTTCAAGCATCGTACCTTCAAGAATCATTTGAATGATTTCTTCTTGGAATTCAGCTGTCCAAAGACCCGGGTTTTCATTCTTGATTTGGTTAATCATGTCGATACCAAAGTTCAAGTGCATAGATTCATCACGCAGGATGTACTGGAATTGCTCAGCAACACCATTCATCTTGTTACGGCGACCCATAGACAGGATTTGGCTGAAACCACAGTAGAAGAAGATGCCTTCAAGTACACAGTAGAACGCGATCAAGTTGCGAAGCAAGATTTGGTCGTTTTCAGGTGTACCCGTTTTGAAAGTAGGATCACTTAAAGATTGGGTATATTTCAAGCCCCAAGCCGCTTTACGCGCTACTGACGGTACTTCACGGTACATGTTGAAGACTTCGCCTTCATCCATACCCAAAGATTCGATACAGTATTGGTAAGCATGTGTATGAATTGCTTCTTCAAATGCTTGACGCAAAATGTACTGACGGCATTCAGGGTTGGTAATATGACGGTAAATCGCCAATACCAAATTGTTTGCAACCAATGAATCGGCAGTCGAGAAGAAACCAAGTGAACGCATAACAATAGTTCGCTCATCTTCGGTTAAGCCGTTTTCAGACTTCCAAAGTGCGATGTCATGGTTCATGTTCACTTCTTGCGGCATCCAGTGGTTGGCACAACCGTCTAGATATTTTTGCCAAGCCCATTCGTATTTGAATGGAACAAGCTGGTTCAAGTCAGCACGACAGTTGATCATGGCTTTATCGTCAACTTGTACGCGCTGTGCGCCCATTTCAAGCTCTTCCAAGCCTGGCGCAACATCAAGTGTTTCTAAGGCAGCAGATGCTCTTGCCAATGAATCGGCTGAATGTTTTGTTCGACCTTGACTGGTTCTAGCGGGTTGTGCAGCACCCAAATCCGGCGCTGATGGTTGTGCATCAGATACCACTTGTGTATGAGTCGCTTTTTGCGGCTCGACGGGCGCAGACTTGTGTTCAGGTGCAGCCGGTTTCTGTGAATCATCTTCGAAATCGTCCCAACTTAGGATAGACATATCAATTCTCTCTTCGATGCTTATATCTGTTATCTGACATCTCACAAACGAAGATGTCTACTATACGCTTAAATTGTGTAAGCAAAATTAAGTTTTGCCGATCACTGTTCTAATCTTGTTCGATAGGACAGATATCCTCACGACTTATTTTGCTTGCTCGCTTTATGTGCCTTGAGCCAGAAATAGCCAATCGGGACATAAAAAGTCAGAACAAAGGAAACGACCAGTGCAACAAGTCCTAACATGTAGTTGTGAGTCATATGGAGCATGGTCTTTTCCTATAATTATTTAAAATGTAAATCCTAGCCGAAACTAAGATTTACATTCACAAAATCATTTTTTAGATGATTTTGTAGGTTTAACGGTTTCAGTCACTGTCGTTTTAGGATGCTTTTGTGCATACTTTTCAGTAACAAAGCGACCAGTACCAGCATCACGGGAAACTTTTTTAGTAGCCATAGAGTTATCTCCATATCAAATCAAAATGACTCATACTGGCTCGAGAAAGAATTCAGTGCTACAATTCATCTCGCATTTGCTAATGCCAGCCTCGTCGTGACCATTTTGGTATCACTTCGAGATTGAAAAGCCCTTTAGTTAGTTTTGACGGACGCTATAGGGCTTTTTTATTGCCTAAATTTTGGAATCCCCCTAAATCCCCATTTTGCAAAGGGGGACTTGCATCCCGCCATTTGCTTCGAGGAATCCCCCTCCTTTTAGGAGGGGTTAGGGGAGGTCATGCAAGCTTATTGACAAGCCTCACAATCAGGATTGTCAATTGAACATGCCAATGGCACTGGAGCTGCTTGAGCAAAATCATCTTCAGCTACTGCTTCAGGTTTTTTCACTTCTTCAACTACAGGTGCGCTAGTTACAACAGCAGCGCCCATGTTTGATTTTACTGCGTTCAATGCACCCGTGTTAATGGTCGATTTCTCAGCAGAAGTCGCACCCAATGCACGAAGGTAATAAGTGGTTTTAAGACCACGTAACCAAGCCATTTTGTAAGTCATGTCCAGTTTCTTACCGTTTGCACCAGAGATGTAAAGGTTAAGAGACTGTGCTTGATCGATCCATTTTTGACGGCGTGATGCAGCATCTACAATCCAGCGTGGTTCAACTTCAAACGCAGTCGCGAAGATGGCTTTAAGCTCTTCAGGAATACGTGAAATCTTCTGAACAGAACCTTCAAAATGTTTAAGGTCGTTCACCATGACTGAATCCCAAAGACCGCGATCTTTTAACGCACGTACTAAGTACGGGTTGATCACTGTGAATTCGCCAGAAAGATTCGATTTCACATACAGGTTTTGGAAAGTCGGCTCGATTGACTGAGAAACACCACAAATGTTCGAGATGGTTGCAGTCGGAGCAATCGCCATCACGTTCGAGTTACGCATACCGTCTTTTTGAACTTTGCTACGTAAAGTATCCCAATCCAGACGAGTAGTACGATCCACTTCGAACATGCGTTCTGGGCGTGATTTTGCAACGATATCTAAAGAGTCGATTGGCAAGATCCCTTGATCCCACAATGAACCTTTAAATGTTTCGTAAGTACCACGTTCAACAGCCAAATCACTTGACGTTGAAATCGCGTAGTAGCTGATCACTTCCATAGATTCATCGGCAAAATCAACAGCCGCTTCAGAACCATACGCCAAGTTCATTTCATATAAAGCATCCTGGAAGCCCATGATGCCCATACCCACTGGACGGTGCTTCATGTTTGAAGTACGTGCTTGTGGTACAGCGTAGTAGTTGATGTCAATCACGTTATCAAGCATACGAACAGCAGTTTTTACTGTACGCGCCAATTTTTCGCGATCTAAAACACCGCCTTGAACGTGTTGTACAAGGTTGATTGAACCTAGGTTACATACCGCAATTTCATCTTCATTGGTGTTCAAGGTAATTTCTGTACACAAGTTAGATGAATGCACTACGCCTACGTGTTGTTGTGGTGAACGCAAGTTACATACGTCTTTGAATGTGATCCACGGGTGACCAGTTTCAAACAACATCGACAGCATTTTGCGCCACAAATCTTTTGCACGAATTACTTTGTGCAACATGTTTGTTTCTTTGGCAATGCTTTCGTAGTAAGCATAACGTTCAGCGAATTCTGCACCCATTAAATCATGAAGATCAGGTGTTTCAGAAGGTGTGAACAGTGTCCAGTCAGCATCTTCAAATACACGTTGCATGAACAAGTCTGGAACCCAGTTTGCAGTATTCATGTCGTGGGTACGGCGACGGTCATCACCGGTATTTTTACGCAGTTCCAGGAATTCTTCGATGTCCAAGTGCCAGGTTTCAAGGTATGCACAAACTGCACCTTTACGCTTACCACCTTGGTTTACCGCTACCGCAGTATCATTGGCAACTTTAAGGAACGGTACAACACCTTGTGATTTACCGTTTGTGCCTTTGATGTACGAGTTCAAGGCACGAACTGGTGTCCAGTCATTGCCTAAACCGCCCGCCCATTTAGACAACATTGCGTTATCACGCATTGCGCCATAAATGTTGTACAGATCATCACCAATCGTAGTTAAGTAACAGCTAGATAACTGTGGACGCAAAGTACCCGAGTTAAATAGGGTAGGTGTTGAAGCCATGTAATCGAAGCTAGACAACAAGTTGTAGAACTCGATGGCACGATCTTCACGGTTTTCTTCATTTAACGACAGACCCATGGATACGCGCATGAAGAACAATTGCGGTAATTCAAAACGGATGCCATTTGAATGGATGAAGTAACGGTCAAATAAAGTTTGCAGACCTAAGTAGGTGAACTGGTTTGAGCGTTCTGGTTGAATCGCTGCTGCCAATTTCGCAAGGTCGAAGTTAAGCAGTTCTGGAGAGAGAAGATCAAGCTCGATCCCTTTCTTTAAGAAGGTTTCTAAAGCATCACCCTCGTTGGTGTCTGTAGACAGACCCAGGAACTCCAAACCTGTAGCAACCAAGTTGTCACGAAGTAAACGTGCAGTCACATAAGTATAGTTAGGTTCTTGTTCGATACGGGTACGGGTCGCCATCATCATTGTTGTTGAGATGTCAGACTCTTTTACGCCGTTATATAAGTTCTTGATGGTTTCATCGACGATCGCTTGAACATCAATACCTTCCAGACCTTCAGCTGCTTTTTCTACATGTGCTTTTAGCGCGCCCAAGTCAAGCGGTTGAAGCTGACCATTTGCAGCCGTGATTTGCAAGGTAGGATGATGATGTGCGCCAGTTTGTTTGCGTGCATCAGAGCGTTGTTCGCGGTAGATGACATACGCACGCGCAACTTTCTGTTCACCGGTACGCATAAGCGCAAGTTCAACTTGGTCTTGAATTTCTTCAATGTGAATCGTGCCACCTGACGGTAAACGACGGTTAAAAGTATTCATCACCATTTCAGTCAGTTGTTCTATACGGTCATGAATACGGCTTGAATCAGCACTTTGTTGACCTTCTACAGCCAAGAAAGCTTTACCTATCGCGACAGAAATTTTTTCTGCATCAAAAGTAGCAACATCACCGGTGCGTTTAATCACCTGAAGTTGACCAGGAATTGAAGTGATTACGCTCATGTGGGCATAGCTCCATTGTCATCTATTGTTATGTGTGTGGACCATTTGAACTGGACGAAATCTCATCTCAGTGTTTGAGGATTAAACACAAGAACTAGTGGTTTAAAATCGAATTTAACACAAGATACGGGAAAAATGAGCTTAGATCAATATTGACATTTTAGTAAAAATTTTTCTATTTCTCCGCAATATCTCATTGCAAAAAAATCTCTATTTTTATGTTTCTTGTATAAGCCTGATTAGACAGGGGTCTAGCATAACAAAGCTCGGATTAAGTACTTATAGATAACATTGTGGATAAGTTAAAAGAGTGCGATTAATTACTCATATTCTGAACAAAATGGCAAAATGTATATAAATTCATCATTTTGTAACAAAATATGTCGGTAAAATGGCGGAAATGGGCATTGAATTTGAAAATATCAATTAATTCAATACTTAATAAAAATATAACAAAAAACTACTTTGATGTATCAGTTTGGTGAATGCTATCTTGTTTACAATGTAAACGTGTGTATATTGCTGAATATATTAAAGCGTATCCGTCGGATTTTTAAGGATACCTTAATCCATATAAAGGGGCATTTTATGAGCCAAGAAGAAAAGTTACCTAAAATTTTAATTGTTGAAGACGATGAACGTCTTGCACGTTTGACTCAAGAATACCTGATTCGTAATGGATTAGAAGTTGGGGTAGAACCTGACGGTAATCGCGCAATCCGTCGTATCATTGCCGAACAACCAGATCTGGTGGTACTGGATGTGATGTTGCCAGGTGCGGATGGTTTAACCATTTGTCGTGAAGTTCGTCCACATTATCATCAACCTATTTTGATGCTGACTGCACGTACCGAAGATATGGACCAGGTTTTGGGTCTGGAAATGGGTGCAGATGACTATGTGGCAAAACCTGTTCAGCCGCGTGTTCTTTTAGCACGTATTCGTGCATTACTGCGTCGTACCGACAAGGCACCTGAAGATGAAGTTGCACAACGCATCGAATTTGATGACCTTGTGATCGATAATGGTGGCCGTTCGGTGACTTTGAATGGTGAGTTGGTTGACTTCACTAGTGCTGAATATGACCTGTTGTGGTTGTTGGCTTCAAACGCGGGTCGCATTCTATCTCGTGAAGATATTTTTGAGCGTCTACGCGGTATCGAATACGATGGTCAAGACCGTTCAATCGACGTGCGTATTTCACGTATTCGCCCAAAAATTGGTGATGATCCAGAAAATCCAAAACGTATTAAAACAGTGCGCAGTAAAGGTTATTTATTCGTTAAAGAAACTAACGGTCTTTAATATTTGTACCTAATTTTTATAGGACATCCTCTTGTTTAAACACAGTATATTCTTGCGTATTTATGCGGGTTTAGTAATTTTAGTCGCCTTGGTAGCAGTATTTGGCTACCTGTTGGTACAGATTATTAATTACCAGCGTGCGCAAGAATATCGTGAATCTTTAACCGATGGTGTGTCTTATATCATTAGTGAGGGCATCGCACGGCAGCCGAATGAGCAACAGAAAAAAGACTGGATTTCTGATGCTTCGGATTTGCTTGAACTGCCCATTTATTATGTAGATGCCAATAAAGTTGATTTATCACGTACCGAGCAAAGACGAATTAACGAGCGTAAAGCTGCGGTTCGTTATGATGCACAAAACTCGATTGCTTACGTGATTATTGGCCTGAAAGATGATCCAAAACATTTGCTTTATATAAAAGTGGATAAAATTGGTGAACGCCAAATGAAAGCGTTGCCGATTTTTATTCTGGATTATCTGGTGTATTACCCGGGACAAGAAAAAGAATATCTTGCAAAAATTCAGTCGAATTTTGCTTATCCCATTCAAATTGAAAAAATTCAAAACCTTCCACTCGATTCGGAACAGATTGGTCGACTTCGATTAGATCACAGTATTATTTTATACCGTGACAGTGCATCGGTTCGTGGGACTACAATTTCTATTGTTTCCCCTATGCCAAGTTCACCTTCTGAGGTGTTGGTGCTCGGTCCTGTACCGCTATTTAACTGGATGCCTTTCCAGCTTGCAGCCGGGATTACCTTACTCAGCTTATTTGTGTTGAGTCTAGGGGTGTATGGTTTGCTTGTGCCAATGCAGCGTCGTTTACGTGAAGTGAACTATGCCTTGCATCGTATGAAGTCCGGGGATATGACTTTACGTTTGCCGGTCGATGGAACCGATGAAATGGCAAGTCTAGCGACCAATTACAACAGTATGTCGGATCATATTCAGCGCTTGATTGAAGCACAACGCGAATTGATGCGTGCGGTTTCGCATGAATTACGTACACCTGTGGCACGTATCCGTTTTGGGATGGAAATGCTGGCAGAAGAAGATGACTATGAGTATCGCTTGCAACAGGTTGAACAGATTGATAAGGATATTGAAGCGCTGAACACCTTGATTGATGAAATCATGACCTATGCAAAACTCGAGCAAGGTACACCTTCTTTAGACTTTGAAAAAATTGTCTTGTTTGACGTGTTGGATCAAGTTGTCGTTGAAACCGAAGCCTTAAAAACACAAAAAGAAATCGAGCTTCAAGCACCGCCTCTTACCATTGTAGTGGATGCTGAACGTCGTTATTTACACCGTGTAGTACAGAATTTGGTGGGTAATGCGGTTCGATATTGTGATCATAAAGTGATTGTAAGTGGTGGGATCAATGATGAAGGTCTGGCTTATGTGCAGGTAGAAGATGATGGTGCAGGTGTCCCAGAAGAAGAGCGGAAGCGCATCTTTGAAGCTTTTGCACGTTTAGATGACAGTCGTACCCGTGCTTCTGGTGGTTATGGTTTGGGTTTGTCTATTGTGAGTCGTATTGCGTACTGGTTTGGCGGTAATATTCATGTCGATAAAAGCCCGATTTTGGGTGGAGCACGTTTTATCATGACATGGCCTGTACAAAGATTTAATAAATCTGGCAAGAAAACTGGTATGACGAAAGACAGCATAGAGTTTTAAGTAACCCGAATTACGGATAAGAAAACCGCTTGAAAAAAAGATGGCTAGAGCCATTTAGAAAGTTACTACACAAGCCAAAGACTCTAACCACCATGTCTGATTTTACAGAAATCTTCTGTGCCATTGATGATTTTTTTAAGAAATTTGAACCGATCTATTGGCAATTTCTCAAGCAGGAAAATAAGCGTAAACGAATTC
>NZ_JABERK010000078.1:0-6873 GCF_013004315.1 Acinetobacter sp. ANC 5378 | reverse complement strand
TTGAGAGAAAAACCTTAAAAGCTTTATTCATGCCCGATAAAATACCGATAAAACAAAAGGAAGCTCAATTGAGCCTCCTTTTATGAAAAATTGTGGGACAGCAGTGAGCCGAAGCTTCCTTTTTTGATTTTTATGAATTATGCAGCCTGTTTCATTTCAGTTTGATAATCTTTTTGCTTTTCAGCATCAAATTGACCTTCCCATTTACTGATCACAAGAACAGCCAACGAGTTACCAATCACATTTAACACAGTACGAGCCATATCTAAAATACGGTCAATACCGGCAATAAATGCCAAGCCTTCAAGTGGAATACCCACACTGCCCAAGGTTGCTAGCAACACCACAAAAGACACACCTGGAACACCCGCAATCCCTTTAGAGGTAATCATCAAGGTTAAAACCAGAATGATTTGCTGAGTCATGCTCAAGTCGATACCGTAAAGTTGCGCAATAAAGATCGCTGCAATACTTTGATATAAGGTCGAACCATCCAGATTAAATGAATAACCGATTGGAATAACGAAACTGGTAATCGACTTGGGTGCACCGTACGCTTCCATTTTTTCCATGATACGCGGTAAAACTGTTTCAGAACTGGCAGTTGAATACGACAGAATCAGTTCATCTTTTAGAATTTTAATAATTTCCCAAATACTGAAACCACAGAATTTAGCAACAAGTCCTAAAATGACAAAGATGAAGAAGAAGATAGCGCCATAAACCAAAACGGCCAGCTTCACTAATGGAAGAAGCGAGCTAAAACCAAAGTTCGCAACGGTTACCGCAATCAGACCAAATACACCAAAAGGTGCAAAAAGCATAATCATATGCGTCACTTTGAACATGGTTTCAGAAACTGCATGTAACACATCAATGAGCGGTTTTCTGGTTTCTTTAGCCAAAGATCCCAAACCAATACCGAAGATCACGGAGAAGAAAATGATTGGCAACATATGCCCGTCAGTCAATGATCCAAAAATATTGGAAGGAATGAGAGATAAAATGGTATTAACCAGACCATGAGAATGGCTACTCACTTCTTGTGTGGTTTGCTGATATTGAGAAATGTCAGTTTGCGTCAAACTCGACATATCAATACCGGCACCCGGCTGGAACACATTTGCTGCAACCAAACCAACAATAATTGCAACTGTGGTAATAATTTCAAAATAGACAATGGTTCTGAAACCGAGCTTACCTATATTTTGACCATGACTTGCATTGGCAATACCTAAAATCAGCATTGAAACTACAAGTGGAATTACGATCATTTTAATCAAATTAATAAAGATTGCGCCCAAAGGACTCAGCAGATTATTAATCAGAGTTTCACGATATTCGGGAGAATAGTGTAGAAAAGAGCCTACAAGCACACCTAAAATGAGCGCAATGACGATTTGCCAAGCAAGACTAATCTTAATCTTTTTCATGCTAAGCCCTTAAAATCAAATTTCAATAAAAAAGCTGCTATAACACTGTCGATATCACATCGGCATGTTACGGGGAGCGTGGGAATGAATAATATAAAAAATATTCATGAAATATGAACAACGGGCTATTTTGCATCGATTAGTATATTCAATCTAACATTTTTTCTTCACAATCTGTTCAATAGGCTAAAAAACTTTCAGTTTTAGTTGAATATTCGATCTATTTGTTAAGTTTTATTTACTAATCTTATGCAATATAATGCTAGATCATGATTTTTTATGGGCGTGGGTCAGTCGGAAATATCCCCAAAGCAATAATACGGCTGCAACGGTTGTCAGATAAATCATTTTCGGAATGACGATATTTAAAGGCACACCCATTTGGTTCAACTGAATGAACATTTGAATCCCTTGGGTCGAGGGCAAAATGTTTCCGAGCCATTGCATCCACTCGGGCATGGCTGAATGTGGCCATGCTGTCCCTGAGAGTAAAAACAGCGGAATGGACGTAAAGACAATCACATGGCCAGCACGTTCAGGCATGTCAAAATATGAAGCGATCACCATGGTTAGACCAATCACGCAACTGATAAAAATGGGTACGCCAATCAGCATGCCAATGAAATTACCACCATGCGGATAATCATAGAACCAGAAAGTAAACCCAAATAAATAGAAACAACCCAAGCAGCCAATGGTTAAAATGGCGCTAAAGATCGCAAAAAATTCAGTCTTGCTGGGTCGCCAGTTTTGCAGCCGGTAACCTGCAATCAACATGCTTAAACCCAAAACAATCGTCTGATGAATAATTAAGGGGGCAATGGCGGGGAAAATATAACTGCCATAACCGGACAGGGGATTGAATAACGGAATTTGATGAATAGAAAGTGCAGGGGCGAAATGAGAAATATCGCCAAATTTCTGTGCCTGTTCAGCAATGGCATTTTCAATGGATGTGGCAAGACCTAAACCAATCTGTTTGGTCCTTAAAAAATATGCTGCACTTAAATATAAGCCTATACCACCTACTTCTCCACGGTGAATACTGTTGGATAAATTTTCTGGCAAAAGCAAAATACCATCGGCTTGCTGGGTTTTCACCAGCATTTCCGCTTCAGCAAAATTGCCTGTAACCGCCGCAATTTTCACATTGGGACTTTTTGAAACTTCACCAATAATAGTCGAGGTAATCAGGCTCTGTTCTTCATCTACAATCACAATCGGTAAAGATTCAGCATGTTCGGCTTTATACGCGGTCGGATAGAAAAAGCTATATACTAATACCGAGAGTACCAAAGTGGTAAAGATTGAAGCGTTACGTGCAATATCTTTAAAGGTTTTTAAGTAAAAGTGTAGGAAGGCTTGGATGTTATTTTTCATGCTTTAACTCCCTTTAAATATTTACTCAGGAAGAAATAGGCAGTGCCAAAATAGAACAGACAATAAATAGCTAAAATCGCAAGCGGTAACAGTGAAATAGATACAGGACTGCCAATCACCCATTGTTCGGTTTGTAATTTTGCATAAGGAGTATAAGGAATAATGTTGGCCCAAAATTGGGTAAACAGCGGCGCATTGTTTAAAGGTAAAGTGACCCCAGCAAAACTTAAGGAAGAGCCACCATAAACGGCAATAAGACCAAAAGACTTGGCTAAGTCACGTGTAGCTAAAACCACCGTACTACTCATAAAGGCATAAGCGTTATAAAAGAAAAACTGTCCGAGTAGAATGATCCATAAATGACCTGCAACAAACCAGCCACGGAATTCAATCAGCCAGAACATCCATGCCCAAGTCCATGCAGTAAAAATTAGCACACAGGTTAAATTTTTGGATAACAATGCCTTGAAAATACTGGATTGGCTGAGCCACTGTCCGGTGGTGTTAAATTTCAGCTCTTGTCCAACTGCAAAAGCCACACAACAGCAGAGTAATAAATGCAAAATCGCAGGAATCATAAACGGTTCTAAATAGAACTCGTAACTTAAACTCGGATTATATAAAGGGGAAATTTTGACATTCGGCGTTGCAACATCGACATAGGGAATTTTATTTTCCAGATAATTGTGTCCAGTAAAATCTGCCATTGCTTCTACGGTACTGAGCATCATCGCAGATGAAATAGAGTTCCCGACACTAAAATAACTTTGATTAAACGCAATACTAATCTCGGCATCTTTGGCTTGAACCAGCCGTTGTTCAGCCCCAGCCGGAATAGAAATATAACCCCAGATTTTGGTTTGATTGAGCAGCTTTTCGACTTCATCATGGCTTTGGGAAACAGCCACGATGTCTAGAGTGGAATTATGGCTGACATATTTTTCAATATTCCGGCTGAGTTCGCTTTGGTCTTGGTCAATAATCGCAATCGGTAAATGTTCAGGTTTCCCTTGAGAAAACATGCTGCTAAATAACACGATCATACATAAAGGCGCGAGTGTGACTAAGCACAAGTCCCATCTATGGGTCAGTAAATAGCGCAGTTCACGCAGCATGCCAGCCCACATTATTTGGGCTCTGCAATTTTAAACAGCACACTCATGCCCACTTTTAAATCTGCAATCGGTTGTACTGGAGTTAAATGAACTTTAAAGCTGCGAATGTCATAACCGCCAGTTTGGCGCGTGGTTTTAATGGTGGCAAATTCACCTTCAGCATCAATGTTTTTAATTTTAAAAGTGGCCGTTTGATTTAAGGCTGGAATAAAACCTTCAATGGTTTTGCTTTTATAAACTTGCGCATAGAGGTCTTCACGGACATTGATGCTGACCCATAAATCATCATCCTGAAAAATACTGACGACAGGCACGCCCATCGCTACCAGTTCAGAGGCTTTACCGTAAGTTTTAGAAATGGTGCCATTAATGGGAGAAAGCAATTGGGTTTCTGCTTCCAAGGCATTGGCCTCGCTAACTGCTGCTTTGGCAATATCAACCTGGGCATTGGCTGAAGATTTTTGTTCAGGTGTGCTGCCACGTTTTGCACGTTTATATTGTTGATAGGCAGATTCGGTCATTTGACTGGCTGAAACCGCTGCGGCCTGCATTTCGTCACGACGCTGTCGGGAAATCACGCCTTCTTTAAACAAGTTTGCTCCACGTTGATAGGTGGTTTGAGCCAACGCCTGTTGTGCTTTCAGGCTTTGCCAGTTGGCGTATAGCGTGTCAATATTTTCCTGTTGCGAACCACGATCTGCCGTCGATTGCAGTGCAAGGGCAGATTGCAAAGAAGCTAAAGCCTGTTGTTTTTTTGCCTCAATTTCCGGACTGAATAAACGCACCAACTCCTGACCTTTTTTCACTTTATCGCCATCATGTACATAGACTTCTTCAATACGGCTCGGCACTTTAGTACTGATATGAACGGTTTCTGCTTCAACTCGACCTTGTAGTTCAACTGGTTGCGGTTGATAGCTTTTCCATAAACCAAAAGCAATCAAGCCTAACAGTAGAATCAGCACAATGATGCCTACAACTTTAATACCCGATGATTTTTTTGGATTTGGCTCGGTAGTTTCAGTGGTCAGAGCTTGTTCTGAATAACTGAAAAATGCATCATCTGTAATGCTTTGCTGTTCAGATGTCGCTTGAGTATCCACTTTGCTGCTTTGAACAGATGTGTCTGTAGCGCTGCCTTCTGATGAGGTCTGCTCTACATCTTGATCAGGCTTGTTTTGATCTTGAGTCATGTTTTTCCCCAGCAAAAATTAACGGATATAGTTGGTTTGAGCCTGATTCACGTAGCTCTGAAACTGATTGATTGAGCCATGACTTTGCAATAAAGTCGCTAGAGACATCACATATTTATAGGCATTCAGTGCCATTTCACTTTTTAAACCGGTTAGGGTATTTTGCGCATCAATCACTTGAGTAGCGGTGCCCATATCTTCTTTAAAAGACAGGGTTTGAATACGCAGGTTTTCCTGAGCGGCTTTCATGTTTTGCTGTAACAGTTGATGACTTTGCTGGGCAGTGGTCAGTTCGCTATAGGACTTATAAATAATATTCTCAATTTCCTGTTTGATACGTTCAGTCAGCAGTTCAGAAGCATAGCGTTGTAACTCTGCTGCCTGAATATTTTTGTTTTTATCAACCCCTGAAAACAGGTTGTAACGTGCCACCACACCGACAATCCAGTTTTGCTTTTCATCCAGACTATATTCCCCAAAAGCAAAAAGATTGGGCTTTTTCGCTGCACTTTGTGCTTTAACATTGGCATTGGCCAGTTGGGTATCCATTTGCATTTTACGAATGAGGGAGGATTGATCCTGATAGGTTTTCAGCAGGTTATTTAAAGACTGGCTTTGCGCAGAATTCACAAAGAGTGGGGTGCTCAAGTCCGTAATCTGGCTGCTTTGCAAAAGATTATTCAGTTGAAACAGGCTGGATTTGAGACTGGCTTCGGCATTTTGATAAGTTCGTTCAGCATCGTTTTTTGCCACTTCAAACTGCATGCGCTGACCTTTGCTAATAAAACCCTGATTTTCCAGTTTAAGCGCATTGTTATAGTGGGTTTGCATGGCATTGAAATTGGAACGGCTTGAATCGAATAATTGTTCTTGCAGTTGGGCATTGAAATAAACCTGAATCAGTTCAAAGCGTTGTACGTCTTGCTGTTGCTGGGTGTTGAGCTGACTGCGCTCAGCTTTAATATGAGCAACTTCTTTGGCACTGGAAGTCAGTCCACCAGTATAAAGCGGCATTAATACTGAAACTGTGGGACGAATCACTTGATCTTCCAAAATCACATTGGCTGAATCGGGAAATAAACCGACACCACTGTGAATGGTTTGATTGAGACCTTCTTTTAAAGGATCAGCGATTCCTGAAGGAAGGTTTTGCTGATTAATCCGATCGTTAATGCCTTGAGAAAGGGTTTGCTCCAGATTGTTTTTAAAAGAATCGAGAGGAATATCGACTTCATTATGAAAAGTATAAGCACGGACATTTAAGTCTACCCGTGGCAACCCTAAACCTTTCACAGCTTCTGCTTCAAGTTTTGCCGCCTGTTGTAGGGCTTGATTGGCTTGGGTGCTATAAGAATCCTTTAAAACTGATTGTTCAGCTTGTGCATAACTGATGCTTTGAGCCAAAGTGGTGGTTGCATAAAATGCCGCTGAAGAGAGTAGGCTAATCTTAATAATCATTTTGATGGTTTGGTCTAGATTTTTTTGTGCCCATGTCAAATTCAGTAACATAGATTCGGCTCTCAACATCGTTGTAATAAATTATACATCGCTTAAAAATAGGATGTCTTTAAAGTTGGTCACTATATTGTTTAATATGCATTTGTATATTAAGCACTATTTATTTTTCAAACTAGGGCCTGTCATCAATTAGCTTGAGAAAATCTAATCTGTCCTCATTATTTTTTCATGACTAAACGCTATGCATTAAGAGATGATCAGTGGCAACAGATTAAGGATCTGTTGCCCGGACGA